>JAXDOO010000509.1:0-4534 GCA_034668865.1 Alphaproteobacteria bacterium | reverse complement strand
GCTCCCTGCCGGTGAGAACGGCAATGCGGATGCCGGCGGCTTCCGCCAAAGGCGCGATGGTCTTGTGATGTTGGCGCACGAGGATTTCCGTCGGCGCCATCAGGGCCGCCTGGCGGCCGGTCTCGATCACCGCCGCTGCGGCCAGCAGCGCGACAATAGTCTTGCCTGAGCCGACATCGCCTTGCAGCAGCCGCAACATGCGTTGCGGCAGCGCAAGATCGGCGGTGATTTCGTCCAATGCGCGCCGCTGCGATTTTGTCAGGGAATAGGGCAGGGCCGAGATAATTTTTTCTCGCAATTTGCCGTCGCCGGCATGCGCGCGGCCAGCAGGCCGACGAATATGTGCGCGCACGAGTCCGAGCGCGAGCTGTCCGGCCAGCAACTCGTCATAAGCGACGCGCGACCAGGCCGCGCTTTGCGGCTCGACATCGCGCGGCTCGGCTGGACGGTGCAGCGAGCGTAGTGCTTCGGCAAAGGCAGGAAGGCGTTCGCGCGAGACCCAGGCTGCGTCCTGCCATTCAGGAAGCTCCGGAAGTTTTTCCAGCGCGCCATCCACCGCCTTGCGCAGCAGGTTCGGCCCCAGGCCTTCCGTCAGCGGATAGACGGGCTCGACCAGCGGTAATGTGGCAAGCCCGGCCTCGTCTACCACGCGGTCGGGATGCACCATCTGCAGCATCCCGTCGTAGAGATCCGTGGTGCCGGAGACGTAGCGCTCGGCACCTACGGGGAAGAGCTTTTCCAAATAATCCCGCCGTGCGTTGAAATAAGTCAGGACCAGCGTGCCACCGCTGTCGTCCGAAGCGTAGATGCGATATGGGGCGCGCGGACGGTGCGGCGGCGAGGGTTTGTGCTTATCGACGGTCACGGCGACGGTGACGACTGTGCCGGGCTCCACGTCCCGCAATTTCGGGCGCGCCCGGCGATCCACCACACCCGATGGCAGGTGGAACAGGAGATCGGCGATGCGCGGGGTCACGCCTTCGCGGTCAAGCAAGCGGGCGTAAAGCTTCTCCTGCTTTGGCCCCACGCCGGGCAGGCTGGTCAGTGCGGCGAATAGCGGATTGAGCAAGGGCGGGCGCATGAGCAGATAATTGCAGAGTTTCCGCCGTCATGCAGCGATGACATCCGCGGTTTCCGCGTCTATAAAGCCCCGCCCGGCCCCGTCCGGGTTTTTCGCGTTGGAGAAACCATGACTGGCACGACGCGTTCAAGTGAAGGGCTCGATCCGCGTCGGCGGAAGCTCCTCTTTATGTGCTGGCATCGCGGCATCCGCGAAATGGATCTGATCATGGGCCGCTTCGCCGACGAGAATATCGACCGCTTGAGCGATCAAGAGCTCACCGATCTCGAACGCCTGTCCGAGCAACCCGACCAGAATCTTCTGGGCTGGTTCACCGGCGAATTGTCAACGCCCGCCGAATACGACACCCCTGTGTTCCGCAAGATGCGCGATTTTAACGCCCGTGCGCCTGAGGCGGAGCAGGCGTAATGGCAAAATCGCCCGCTGAACTTCTCGCCCCGGGCAGGGCGCTGACGCTCGCCAGCGTCGCGGACGGTGCTGAAGGGCTGGTGATCTCCGATCTGGCGCGGGCGGTAGCCGCGCGCAGGGACGCACCCGCGACCAGCCTCGTGGTGGTCTGCCGCGATGGCCCGCGCATGGCGGCGCTGTTGCGTGCCTTGTCCTTCTTCGCTCCGGATATTGCGGCGCTGGAGCTGCCGGCCTGGGACTGCCTGCCTTACGACCGAGTTTCGCCGCATGCCGGCGTTGTGGCGCAGCGCATGGTCGCGCTATCGCGGCTGGCGCGGAAGAAAGGACACGAGAAGCCGTCGATCTTGCTGACGACCGTCAACGCGGCGCTGCAGCGGGTGCCGCCGAGGCAAATGCTGGCGCAGCAATCGCTTTCGGTCGCCCCCGGCAACTTGCTCGACATGGACGGCGTAACGCGCTGGCTCGAGCTGAACGGCTTCATCCGCGCCTCTACCGTGCGCGAACCGGGTGATTATGCGGTGCGCGGCGGCATCGTCGATCTATTCGCGCCGGGCATGGACATGCCGGTGCGACTCGACTTCTTCGGCGACACGCTGGAGTCAATCCGCACGTTCGATCCGGAAACGCAACGCAGCGAAGATACCCTGCGCGCACTTGACCTTGTTCCGGTCGCGGAATTTCAGCTGACCACCGACAGCATGAAGCACTTTCGCCGCGGTTATGTGGAAGCTTTCGGCGCGGCGGCGCCGGACGACGCGCTCTATCAGGCGGTGAGCGAAGGTCGCCGCTATCCCGGGATGGAGCATTGGCTGCCGCTGTTCCACGACCGACTTGACACGTTGTTCGACTATGTGCCGGGTTCGCCGCTGGTGCTGGAGCCGCTCGCGGAAGACGCGGCGCATGAGCGCTTCGCCCAAATCGCGGATTATTATGATGCCCGGCGTGAGGTTTTGCGCGCGCGCGGCGATGGGCCCATCTATCAGCCGCTGCCGCCGGACCGGCTTTATCTTAATGAGGCGGAGTGGAAAGGCCGCCTCGGCGAGGTCGCACTGGCGCGGCTGACGCCCTTCGCGGTGCCGGAGGGATCGGGCGCCATCGTCGATATTGGCGCACGCCAGGGCCGTGGCTTTGCCGCCGAGCGCGCACAAGAAGGCGGCAATGTCTTCGACGCGGTGCGTGAGCATGTGCAGGCGCTGCAGGCGGCGGACAAGCGGGTCGCCATCGCGATGTGGAGCGACGGCTCGCGCGAGCGCATGAGCCATGTTCTCGCCGACCACAAGGTGATGAACCTCGCCAGCGCGGAATCCTGGCCGAAGATGCAGGCGCTGCCTAAGCCGGCGATCGCGCTGATCACGCTCGGTCTCGAATCCGGCTTCGAGACCGCCGATGTCGCCATCATCAGCGAGCAGGACATTTTGGGCGATCGCCTGGTGCGGCCGCGGCGTGCTGCGCGGAGGGCGGAGAACTTCATCGCCGAAGTGACGAGCCTATCGGCCGGCGACCTCGTGGTGCATGTGGATCACGGCATTGGCCGTTTCGTCGGCCTGCGGCCGATTGAGGTTGGCGGCGCGCCGCACGACTGTCTGGAACTGCATTACGCCGGAGGCGACAAGCTGTTCCTGCCGGTGGAAAATATCGAGCTGCTCTCGCGCTACGGTTCGGAAGAAACTCACGTCGATCTCGACAGGCTGGGTGGCGGGGCCTGGCAATCGCGCAAGGCGCGGATGAAGGCCCGCATTCGCGAAATCGCGGGCGAACTGATCAAGATCGCGGCGGAACGCCAGTTGCGCGAGGCCACGCGGCTCACGCCGGACCGCGGCAGCTATGACGAATTCTGCGCGCGTTTTCCTTATGAGGAGACCGAAGACCAGCAGGCCGCCATCGATGCCGCGCTCGGCGATCTCGCCGGTGGCCGCCCGATGGACCGGCTGATTTGCGGCGACGTCGGCTTCGGCAAGACCGAGGTCGCGCTACGCGCAGCTTTCGTGACGGCCATGAACGGCAAGCAAGTGGCGGTGATCGCGCCCACCACTTTGCTGGCGCGCCAGCACGCCAAGACCTTCACTGAGCGGTTCAAAGGCTTTCCCGTGCATGTCGGTCACATCTCCCGGCTGGTGAGTTCTGCGGAGCGCACCAGCGTCCGCAAGGGATTGGCTGAAGGACAGATCGACATCGTCATCGGCACTCATGCGCTGCTCGGCAAGAACATCAAGTTCAAGGATCTCGGCCTCGTGGTCGTCGACGAGGAGCAGCATTTCGGCGTCGCGCACAAGGAAAAGCTGAAGACTTTGCGCGCCGAGGTGCATGTGCTCACGCTCACCGCCACGCCGATCCCGCGCACGCTGCAACTGGCGCTGACCGGCGTGCGCGATCTTTCCATCATCGCGTCGCCGCCGGTGGACCGCCTGGCGGTGCGCACCTTCGTCTCGCCCTTCGATCCGCTGGTGGTGCGCGAGGCGCTGCTGCGCGAGCGCTATCGCGGCGGCCAAGCGTTCTATGTCGCGCCGCGCATAGAGGATCTGGCCGGCGCCAAGGACTTCCTCGACAAGAATGTGCCAGAGGCGCGTGTCGCCGTCGCCCATGGTCAGATGCCGTCGCAGGTGCTGGAAGACATCATGTCCGCCTTTTACGACGGCAAATATGACGTGTTGCTTTCCACCACCATCGTTGAATCCGGCCTCGACATTCCGACCGCCAATACGTTGATCGTGCATCGCGCCGATATGTTCGGCCTTTCGCAACTCTATCAGTTGCGCGGCCGGGTCGGACGCGCGAAGACCAGCGCCTATGCGCTGTTCACGCTGCCTGAGGCGCGCAAGATCACGCCGCAGGCGGAACGCCGGCTGAAGGTGCTGCAATCGCTCGACACCTTGGGCGCCGGCTTCCAGCTTGCCTCGCATGACCTCGACATTCGCGGCGCCGGCAATCTGCTGGGCGACGAGCAATCCGGCCACATCAAGGAGGTCGGCTTCGAGTTGTACCAGCAGATGCTGGAGGAGGCGGTGCTGAGCCTGAAGGCCGGCATCACCACGCAGGTCGCCGACC
>JAXDOO010000508.1:0-2784 GCA_034668865.1 Alphaproteobacteria bacterium | reverse complement strand
GCTCCGAAAGTAATTCAGATGACAACAATTAAGAGCCTTCACGAAAAGTGGATGAAAGATGCTGAGTATCGCAAAGAATACGAAGCTCTCGAAGAGGAATTTGCGTTGGCGCAAGCAGCCGCAGAGGTGCGCCGTCGTACAGAAGTCAGTCTTGAGCCAGTGACACAGATTAAGCCGGATTCGCGGTGACATCCTAACTCATCGGCTCGGGCTCCGGCTTCATCAGCGGCTCTTCGGGGAGCGGGATGAATTCCTGGTCGTCATGCGCCGGCAGCTTGAAGCGGCCGGCCTGCCAGTCGGCCTTGGCCTGCTCGATGCGTTCCTTGCGCGAGGAGACGAAATTCCACCAGATGTGACGCGGGCCGAGCGGCTCGCCGCCCAGCAGCATGACGGTGGCGGCGTCGCGCGCGACAAGCGTCGGCGCGGAACCGCGCTGGAAGATCAACAACGCGCCGCTCTCGTAAGTGTGGCCGTCGAACTCGACGCTGCCGCGCACGACGTAAGCGCCGCGCTCCGCGTGCCCGTCCGGTAGGCCGAGTTTGCCGCCCCGCGCCATCTCGGCATGCAGATAGAACATCGGCGAATGCGTCTTCACGCCGTTGGTAAGGCCATAGGCGGTGCCGGCGATCAGCCGTGCCTCCACCCCCTTGTCGCGGACTACCGGTAGCGCGCTTTCGCCGTAATGCGCGAAGGCGGGCGCGGATTCCTCCTCCGCCTCCGGCATGGCGACCCAGGCCTGCAGCCCATGCAGCGCACCCCCGGCGGCGCGCAAGCCGTCGAAGCGTTCGGAATGGCTGATGCCGGCGCCCGACGTCATCCAGTTCACCTCGCCCGGCACGATGATCTGTTCGACGCCCAGGCTGTCGCGGTGGGTGATCTCGCCCTCAAACAGATAGGTGACGGTGGAGAGGCCGATATGCGGATGCGGCCGCACGTCGGCGTCGCGCGGCACGTCGGGGGGCAGATCGAGCGGACCCATGTGATCGAAGAAAATGAAAGGCCCGACCATGCGGCGCTTGGCGAACGGCAGCACGCGGCCGACTTCCAATGCACCGAGGCTGCGCCGCCGCGCTTCGATCACCATGTCGAGCATGTGAGCCTCCTGAGCTGCGGGTCAGCTTATCATCTGTAACTGCGTAACAGCAGCCGCAAGTCAACACCGTTCGTCATGGCCGGGCGTAGTCCCGGCCATCCACGTCTTTTGTGGGACACATACACGAAAGACGTGGATGCCCGCGCAGGCAAGTTTACGCAGCCGGCGCAAGCTTAGCTGCGAGCGCGGACATGACGATTATTATTGGATTGGCTGCCGCCCCTCACGCCGTGGTGCGTCCGCGCTTGCTCGTCTCCCACCACAGCAGGAACAAGCCGGAGGCCACTACGGTGGCGGAGCCGATCAGCAGGCTCCAGGTCGGCACGTCGCCCCAGATCAAAAATCCGAGGATCAGCGCCCACACCAGATTGAAGTAATAGAACGGCGTCACCGCCGAGGCCGGCGCGAGATGCAGCGAGCGCGTCCACCAATATTGTCCGACCGCGTTGGCGACGCCGTTGAGCATAATGGCGAGCGTATCGATCGTGGTCGGCAGCTTGAAGCCGAACGGCAGCATGCAGGCAAACAAAGCCGTCATGAACAGAAACTGGTAGACCGTGAGCGTCTCGGCGGATTCAGTCGCCGTCATCCCGCGCACGCCGGCCGTGACGCTGCCGTACAGAATGGCATTGCCGAGCGCGAACAGCGCGCCGATGGTATAGCTGCCGGCACCGGGCTGGGTGATGATCAGCACGCCGGCAAATCCCAGCAGCAGCACCGCCCAGCGCGTCAGCCCGACCTTCTCTTTGAGGAAAACCGCCGCCGCCAAGGTGGCGAACAGCGGCGCGGCGAAATTGATCGCCATGGCGCCGGCGAGCGGCATCAGGCTGAAGGCGATCACGATCAGCGTTTGCGAGGTGGTCTGCGACACGCCGCGGATGGCGTGCGCCCCGATCCGCCGGGTGTGGAACACCCGCAGGCCTTTTGTCGGCAGCACGATAAGCAGAATGGTCGCGAGCCCCGCCAGGGTGCGGATGAACAGAATCTCGCCGGGCGGATAGGTCTCGACCGCCCATTTGGAATGCGCATTGCCGCCGGCGAAAAGAAGCGTCGCGCCGATCATGTAGAGAATGCCGAGCGGAATCTGCTCGCGCCGCTTGGCGGCGGGTGCGGGAGGCGGCGCGGCGCTGCCGGGAGTGGTCAAAGGCGGAAGTCTCCAATTAGGGCTGCCGCCTACAGGGCTACCCCCAAACGCGCGAGCGACATCACAAGCAGAGGCAGCGAGAAGCGGATTGTAACTCAACGCGCTTGTAAGACGTAAGCTGGTAAGTTATTAGCGGACCATGTCTAGCAAACCGGTAAAACTGGCCTATTCGCGAGTATCGGTGAAGAGCCAAACAGTTCTGCCGCGCGAAGTGCGCGAGACGCTTGGAGTGAAGCCAGGCGATACCCTTCGCTATCAATTTACTAATGGGGGGGTACTGCTCGATAAGGCGCCTTTAGGGGAGGTTGATGATCCTTTTGCCGCCTTCTCGGAGTGGTCAAGCGAGGCGGACGACAAGGCCTATGCCAAGCTCTGAGGACTTTTTGGCGGGGGATATCGTTGTTGTCCCCTTTCCATACACTGACCGGCTTGCCGAAAAGCGCCGACCGGCTCTTGTGGTCTCGAATGCAAAGCTCGTTCGATTTGGCCTGGTATGGGTGGCGATGATCACCAGCGCCGAAAACGAGCCGTGGCTGTGCGATGTGGA
>JAXDOO010000507.1:0-4483 GCA_034668865.1 Alphaproteobacteria bacterium | reverse complement strand
TACGACGATCGCGGCACGCCTCAAAGAGGGTCTGACCGCGACCGAAACCAACGGCAGCCGCCAGAACGGTGACGCGCTCAAGACAATTGCCGAAGCCCCAAAAAAGGTGGAAGCGGTCTACAGCACGCCATTCCTCGCGCATGCCTGCATGGAGCCGATGAACTGCACCGCCAGAATCACGGCGGACAAAGGCGAGGTCTGGGTAGCGACGCAAAATGCCGAGGCTTCGCTCGCGGCACTGTCGCAAACATCCGGGCTGCCCTTGGAGAAGTGCGAGGTCTATCGAAGCGATCTCGGCGGCGGCTTCGGCCGCCGCGGCGGTGCACAAGATTACGTGCATCAAGCCGTCGCTATCGCCAAGGAATTCCCCGGCACTCCAGTCAAGCTGGTCTGGAGCCGGGAAGAGGACATGGCGCATGATTTCTTCCGGCCGATCTCCATGTTCAAGGGCTCTGCCGGTCTCGACGCCAACGGCAACCTGGTCGGGCTGCATATGCGCGTGTCCGGCCAGTCGATTAATGCCTTCTCCAATCCGTCAGCGATCAAGGAAGGCAAGGACATGCGCCAGCTTCAGGGCTATTACGAGGAAGCCGGGGATGCGCAGTTCGGCTACAGCGTGCCGAATCTGCTGATTGACTACGCGATGCGGAATACGCACGTGCCGGTCGGCCCGTGGCGCGGAGTCAATACCAACCAAAACGCCGTTTACCAGGAATGCTTCATAGAAGAGGTGGCGCGGGCGGCCGGCAAGGACTCGCTGGAATTCCGCCGCGCGCTCATGGGCAAATTCCCGAAGCATCTCGGCGTGCTAAATGCCGCGGCGGAGAAAGGCGATTGGGGAAAACCCCTGCCTCCCGGCATCCATCGCGGAATTGCGCAGTTTATGGGCTACGGTTCCTATTCCGCTGCCACCGCCGAAGTTTCCGTAAGCCCGGAAGGCAAGGTCAAGGTTCATCGCATGGTGCTGGCGCTCAATTGCGGCCATGCGGTCAACCCGTCGCAGATCGCGGCACAGGTAGAAGGCTCTGTTGCCTATGGCCTGAGCGCCGCATTCTATGGCGAGTGCACCGTCGACAAGGGGCGGATGACCAGCCTCAACTTCGACAGCAATAAGATCCTGCAGCTGGCCGAAATGCCTAAGGTCGAAACGGTGATTGTGCCGAGCTATGACTTCTGGGGCGGCGTTGGGGAGCCCACCATCTCGGTGGTGACGCCCGCAGTCCTCAATGCAATTTATGCCGCCACCGGCAAGCCAGTTCGCAGCCTGCCGCTGAAGAACCTGAAGATGGTCTAGCGAGACCGGTGGGCACGGAGCTGAGACAGACGCGAGGAATTTCCTCGCGTCTGTCGATTCAAGGCCGCACAGCCGGCGTCTCGACGGCCAGGCCGCGGGCACGCCACATGAGATAAAGCTGAAGATCGACATATTCCGGCGCCCCGAGCGGATAGAGCTCCGCACGCATGCCGGTCAGGCAGTTGCGCAGCCGGCGTTGCAGCGACCCGAGTGCCTGCCATTCCAGGCGATAGAGCGGATAGCCGGTCGCGTGTCCTTGTGGGATCACGCTGCCGGCCAGGCGTTGTCCCCAGCGCTCGTTGTGGCATTGCGCGCAGGAAAGGTTGATCTGGCCCTGCCGCCGTTCAAAGGAGTCACGGCCCGCCTCGATGAAGGGCCGCAGGCGTTCGTCAGTCGGTTGGAGCGGCATACCGCGCGATTGCTGTCCCACATAGGCGGTGAGCGCCAGCAATTCTTTGCTCTCATATTGCAACGGCGTCGCTATTTGCTGCTCGACCCGGCATATGTTGATGCGTTGCTCAAGATCAATGGGGCGTGCTCGCGCCGCATGGTAGGCCGGATAACGTGCCGCAACGCCGCGCATGCTGACGCGTGCGTCGCCGTGACAATCGGCGCAGGATTTTTCCGCGACCCCGGCCTTTTTGCTCCACAGCGCCTCGCCATCAAACACGGATAGCATTCCGGGATTGGCGCTGTCATCGTCCTGCATCGTCTGGATTTCGCGACCCATAAGCGCATAGCCGGACTTGCGATCGGCAAACGGGATATCGTTGGCTGACGCCGGCAGCATGCTGCACAGGACGGCCGTTAAAGCGGCAAGGCGGAGCAGCTTGCTCATATGACGGTGATGGTGACAGATTCGGTCGCCGAAAAACCGTTGTCGCCCGACCATTTGAATTCGAGCTTGCCGCTGTCGGTAGCCACCGTATGAAACTCGATGAACGGGTTGGCGGAAATGGCAGGATGCAGCTCGGCGCGGAAGATTTCGACGCCATTATAGGTGCAGACAAGCAGATTGATAATGTCGCGAGGAACCAGCTTGCCGGTGTTGTCGTAACGGAAGCCAGTTTCCATCTCGTGCGAGATCAGCGTCTTAATCGCAATGACCTCGCCGCGCTTGGCCTCTTTGGGAACGTTAATCAAAGCACGCGCCGTCATCCAGGGTCCTCCTGACAGGCCGCAAGCGCAACGAAGGTGTCGACGGCGTCGGACCAGAAGGTTCCGTCGCTCATCTCCGCGATGGCGATGACTTGTTGCGTGGTGGCGAGGCGTATACGGGTGGACACTCTCGCTTTGCCGGCATGTGGTCCCAACCGCACGCTAAGCACATTCGGCTGCGGATTTTTTTCGTTGAAGACGTGAATGGCCTTAACATAATCGCTGGCGGTCATCGGGCTTTCGACGGAGACTTCCACCGAAACGGCATTGCCGTTCTCGACCATCGGGGGAAGACCTAAGGTCACCCTGCCCTTGCGCAACGGCGCGGCACCTACAACTTTCTTGATCGCCGCCTGCACCATGTCGGGCAATGCGCGGCTTTCGCTGCACGGAAAAATGGAGAGAAGCCCGACGCCGCCGGCAAGTTGCGCCGCGCCTAACAGAAAGCCGCGCCGCGTCGCGCGCTTCGTATGGTGATGGGCGACCATATCCGACGGCATCCTAATTCTTCAGGGTGGCAAGGTAGGCCACCACGTCCTCGATCTGCTCCTCGGTCAGCACAGGTTTGGCGGCAAACGCCGGCGCCACACGGACGAGCCCTTCGACGCGATAATAAGACGGCATGATGGTGTCAGGGTTGAGGCGGCTGGAATCCACGATGCGCAGCCGCAATTGCCCTTCCGACCAGCGTGAACCAGCGCCTTGCAGGTCGGGAGCCAGGTTGCCTTGGAATTTTTCTTCGGGAAAAGGCCCGCTATGACAGAGCAGGCAAAGTCCGACCTGCCGGTTGGCGACGATCGTGCGGCCGCGCGCCGGATCGCCTTGGGCGCCCGTGAGCGAGACAGGGATCGCATCCCCGACCACGGTATAGGGCCGCAGGCCTTGGGCAGTCGCAGGACGAACAACCACGGCAGTCATGAGTGCGATCCCGCAGCCGAAAAGGGCCAGGCGTTCAGCCGTACACTTCTGCAGTAATCGTGTTGAACCAGCCATTGGCGAAATCCGCTTCCAAGGCGCGCGTCGCCCGGGGTGCATTGAGAACACTCACGCCCCCTGCACCCTCCACATCCGCAAGCTGGCCATCTTTAGGCCGATACACACCAGCGATGGAAATTCCGTAATCGGGGGCAACCAGACTGTAACAGGTATTAATCAGCCTTGGCTCCGCCGGCGCCTGTCCGCGCAGGATCGCCGCGATCGCGGCAGCACAAACCTTCGCCTGGGCATTGGCCGAGAAGGCGGATTTTGGCATGCCGCCCATAATCGCGGCGTCGCCGATGATATGGATGTTCGGCTCCTGTTTCGATTCGAAAGTCACCGGATCGACCGGACACCAGCCGGTGCGATCGGTGACGCCGGCAAGCTCGGCAATGCGGCCAGCCTTTTGTGGCGGGATGACATTGGCGACGGCGGCCTTGTGGCGGCTGAAGTCGGTGATGAGCGTATTCGACTCCAGCTCAACCGACGTGACCTTGCCTCCGGCGGAAAGCGGGACCCACTCGAGCAAGTCGGGATAGAGTTCCTTCCAGGCATTCTGAAATAGCCGCTGCTTGGAGAAAGCATCCTTAGCGTCCAGGATGATCAGCTTCGACTTCGGCTTCTTTGTCTTGAGGTAGTGCGCGATCAGGCTGGCGCGTTCATAGGGGCCGGGCGGGCAACGGAACGGATTTGGCGGAGCCGAGATCATCACCAGGCCACCGTCATCCATGGCCTCGAGCTGGCGGCGCAGCAGCAGTGTTTGCGCGCCGGCCTTCCAGGCATGCGGCATGCGATCGGCGGCCGCCTCATTGTAACCGGGAAGAGCATCCCAGCGCATGTCGACGCCGGGCGCGAGCACGAGCCGATCGTAGGGCATACGCGCGCCGTTCGTCAGCGTCACCGCACGCGCCTGCGGGTCGATGCCGGAAGCAACCGTGAAGGCCAACTCCACGCCGTCGGCGGCAACCTTTTCGTACCCAAACTGCTGCTCCTTAAGGTCGCGCAGCCCAGCAACGACATTGTTGCTGAACGGACAAGCCGTAAACGTCTGGG
>JAXDOO010000506.1:0-2752 GCA_034668865.1 Alphaproteobacteria bacterium | reverse complement strand
CCAGATCACGCAACCGCAGGGTCAGCCACTTGGGGGTGATGCCCGTGTTGAAGCGGAGCAGGTCGCTGAACCGCTGCGGCCCCTCGATCAGGTCCCGCACGATCAGCAGCGACCACTTCTCGCCGATCACGTCGAGCGCCCGGGCGACCGGACAGTCCTTCTGACCGTATCCACTTGTCATGAAATCACATTTGGTTGACTGACTTCATTTTGTCAAGTGAGTATCTACTTGATAGTCACTGTTGAAATAGTAGGTGACGGTCCCGGTCCTGCAGAGATGATGCGCGTGTCCAAGGCCGAACGCAGAGGAGATCGCGAATGTTGAAGGCACTCGTCCTTGTGCTTTCTTTGGCGGCAGCACCGCCAGCCACAGCCCACGGCGGTACTTTGACGGCAGGGCAGGCAAAGACCACCGCATTGGCGGATGGGTATGCCAACATCTACTACACTGTCATGGAAGGAACGTACCAGGTCGTGATTACGGTCGCGCCTGGCCCTGGAGAAGGCGGTCGCCCCATGCGATTCGTCAGCGGACTTGCCGACGGCGAGAGCCAAGAGATTTCGATTGGCGGCTTTGGCAAGAACACACTCCTCACGACGCTGACGGTGAAGCGTACGAGCGATAAGGTTTCTTTCGACGTCGGCACCCGGAACGTGCCCGGGCGCCCGAAGATCACCAATTCTGCTGATTAAAGGCTGATCTCACACCAACTGCCGTCGCGGCCTCCTGCAAGTGCGTCAAGTCAGATCGAAGGATGGAAATGGAGTTGCCATGTCGTGGGCCGCATGCTCGCAAACAAATGCGTCGACTTAGCGCGCAGGCTCGGTGCTCCCACGGTCGGGATACACACAGCCTCCTTCACGAAAGCAGCGTGTGACATCTACCAACAGATGGGCTTCCGCCGCTGTTCCGAATATGATCTGCGCATTTCCGCGTTCCTGGGTCTTGATGAGGGCGCGGGTGAGTTTACCGTCATTGCCTACCGGTTGGATCTCGCTTCGCCTTAAGCGAGAGCCTCACCGAAGACCCGCCGACAATCGACCACGTTTCGCTCGACGTCAGATACGCGCGATCTCAAACAGTTCGTAGCCGAAGACAGAGCCCCGCGCCGATCAGCGCAGAAACACCCAACAATCCGAGCACGCCGGAGAATCCGGCAAGCTTGAACACGATTCCCCCACAGGTGACTCCAACGGTTCCGCCAAGGAAGCTGCACGAGTTGAGCATGCCGGAGCCCTTGCCGGCCTGCGTCGGCGGCAGCGTCGCCAGCCCGACACGCGGTGCTGACGCGTAGGGGAGTGCGATCCCCGCGCCAGCCACGAAAAGGCCGAGCATCAGCATTTCGAATCTCGCTTCCATCCGCAACGACGCCCACGCGATCGCACAGCCGAGAGCGAGCAAAAGCGATCCGATGATCAGCATCCTCCGCAGACCGATGGCCATTCCAAGCCGAGGCGCCGCACGCGCGAAACCGAAAAGTGCGACCGATAGCGGCACCAGCGAAAGGCCGGCCGCAACAGCTGATATGCCGAGGCCGCCGGAGGACTGTGCAAAGAGGTTATAATAGAGCAGCAGCGTCATGATATCGAACATCAGGAGGAACACGAGACCGGAGGCGACCGCAAAATTCCGGTTCGCAAACAGACCGAAGTCGACAAGCGGCTGGTGATGCCGCATCTCCGTCCAGATCAATACGCCGAAAGCAATCACGGCCAACGCAAGTGCGACAATGGCGGCCTGTGGTGTTGAACGGACATGGGCCAGCGCCTGCAACCCGGAGATCAGCGTCACCATGAAGAAGGCGAGCACGCCGAGTCCCACCCAGTCCATCGACTTCGTCCGACGCCCTCCGCTTCCGGGATGCAGCAATAGCGTCAGCCCGGCGGGCACCATGGCAATGACGTTCAGCAGAAAAATAAAGCGCCATCCCGCGTAATGGGTAATGAACCCGCCGAGCAGCGGCCCGATGCTGAAACCGAGCATCAGGAAGCCGGTCCAGGCTCCGATCGCTTCGGCCCGCCTTGATTCAGACGCAGCTTCAGTTACTGCCGCAAGCGTACCGGCCACCGCGAAGGCCGCGCCGAGCCCTTGCAATGCGCGTGCGCCGACAACGACGAAGCCGGCCGGCGCGGTGGCGATGATCAATGAGGCGAGAGCAAATAACGCGATTCCGGCAATCGAGGAATGTCGCGCCCCGAACTGGTCCGCCGCGTCGCCACCGGGAACGATGAATATCGCAGCGATGAGCAGGTAGGCGTTGACCACCCATTCGATCTCCGCAGGCCCAAGATGCAGACTGCCGGTCATCGCAGGCAGAGCCGCCATGATGGCCGTGCTGTTGACGCCCACCGACAATACGGCAAGACAGCAGGCGATGAGCACCGGCCTGAGATCGCCCTTCATGCCGGACTCTGGTGACTCGGACAAAGGCATTTGAGCCTCAAGAAATGACTGCGGAAATGCACACGAAAGGCAAAGGAAACAAAAAGCGCAGGCGGCGCGTGATACCCGTCAGGATCCTCTCGGCCACCAAAAACCCGGTCGACACTAGACGAGATTTACCCATCCGCCAAAAGCCGACCAGCATCTACCCACCGTCAAATCCGCAACCTTCTATTCCCTAGCCTTGACTGACAATATTTATTGCCGTCTGTTGTTGGCGAATGTTCCTGTTTCCTCTGTTGAGGTGATCGAGTGAAGCCTGTTTCTCGTGAACGCCGACCCATCCATCACTCGCCGGTTTTCTGGATC
>JAXDOO010000505.1:0-3256 GCA_034668865.1 Alphaproteobacteria bacterium | reverse complement strand
CCATGCGGCCCGGGCCCATCCTTCGAAACGCGGGCTGCGCCCGCTCCTCAGGATGAGGCGGAGAATGATGGCCGGCTGCATCGCTCGCCCAAATCCGCGCCGTGAACCCCCACCCTCCTCGTCATGCATTAGTCACCACATCGATAACTTCTCGCCTGCAATCCTGCGGGTGCCGTGCGCGTCCCGCTCGAATTGCCGCCCGCCGGATGGTAGGGTTGTGATTGCACAAGGGGTGGCGCTGCCGCATCGGCGCGGTCTTGCTGCCGCCACCCGCTGCGGGCGTGGGGGAAAAAAACATGACAGCGAAGCAAAAGCCAGCCGATCGCGCTGCCGCCTCTGGCCGGCTCGTGGTCGGCCTCGTCGTCCTGCTGCTGGCCGGTTTGCCGGTCGCGGCCTGGCTCGACATGCGCAACCTGTCGGAGAATATCCTGCGACGGCAGGCCGACGAGGTCGGGCGCATCATCAACGACATGCGGAATTTTTACGCCACCGACGTGGTCGGCCGCGTGCTGGCCGACCACCAGGCGGTGCCGACCGCCAATTATCGCAATACGCCCGGCGGCATCCCGATCCCGGCTACGCTGTCGATCGAGCTCGGCAAGCTGATCACTTCGCGCAGCGAGGCGGTGAAATACCGCTTCGTCTCCGACCTGCCGTTCAAGGGCCGCGAAAACCACGACCTTGACGCCTTCGAAACCGGCGCGATCCAGGCGCTGCGGGCCGATCCGAAGACGCCGGTGGTGGAAGTGTCCGGCTCGATCTTCGACAGCAATATCCGGCTAGCGGGACCGGTGCTGATGGGCGCGCCTTGCGTCGGCTGCCACAATGCGCATCCCGACAGCCCGAAAAAGGACTGGAAGGTCGGCGACGTGCGCGGCATCCAGGAAATTTCCGTGGCGCAGCCGATCGCCGCCAATCTGCTGTCGTTCAAATATTTGCTGCTGTATTTCCTGCTCGCCGCGCTGATCGGCATCACCTTCGTCATGCTGCAGCGCCGGCAGCAGGCCGCCATCGCGGGCGCCAACCGCGACCTGACCGAGGCCAACGATTTCCTCGCCAGCATCTCGATGAAGATCGCGAAATATTTGTCGCCGCAGATCTACAAGAGCATTTTCTCCGGCCAGCGCGACGTGGCGATCGTCACCGAGCGCAAGAAGCTCACCATCTTCTTCTCCGACATCAAGGATTTCACCGCCACCACCGAGCGGCTGCAGCCGGAGGACCTCACCGCCCTCTTGAATGAATATCTCACCGCGATGTCGGAGATCGCGATGGAATATGGCGCCACCGTCGACAAATTCATCGGCGACGCCGTGCTGGCCTTCTTCGGCGATCCGGAGACCTGGGGCGTGCGTGAGGATGCGCAGCAATGCCTGCTGATGGCGGTGCACATGCAGCGGCGCGTCACCCAGCTCAATGCCGAATGGCGCAAGCGCGGGGTCGAGGAGCCGTTCCGGGTGCGCATGGGCATCAACACCGGCTTTTGCAATGTCGGCAATTTCGGCAGCGACGACCGCATGGACTACACCATCATCGGCGCGGAGGCGAACCTCGCCGCGCGCCTGCAGTCGATCTGCGAGCCGGGCGGCATCGTCCTGTCCTATGAGACTTATGCGCTGGTGCGCGATATCGTGCGCGCGACGCCGCAGGAGCCGATCACGATGAAAGGCATCCGCCGGCAGATCGTGCCTTATGTGGTTGAGGGGCTGGTCGAGGAGATGCAGCAGCGGCAAGCCGTGATCAGCGAGCATGGCACCGGCATCGACCTTTTCCTCGACCTTGAGCTGCTCGACAAGACTGCGCGCGAACGCACGCGCCGGCTGTTGCAGGAGGCGCTCGCCGCGCTCGACGTGAGGCCCCGGCCCGAGACACCGTGAGGGTTTGCGCTGGCCCTCCGCTCGTTCCCGCGCAAGCGGGACCCAGGGCGAATGCAACAAGGTCTGGATTCCCGCCTGCGCGGGAATTTCGGCGCACTCCGATGCGCGCGGCGCTATAATTCCTTCCGCAAACCGGGGGAATCACATGCCGCGCGGCGCCGACAAATCACAGTGGTGGCAGAAGGCCGGCAACGCCTCGCAGATCGGCTCGGCGCTCGCCGCCATCGGCGCGCTCGCCTTCATCGCCTGGCAGGTCAGCCAGATCGAGGTGAACAGCCGCAAGGCCAATGCGCGGCAGGTCTATCTCGCCTACAGCACCGCCGGCCTGCGCTATCCGGAGTTTCTGCGGCCCACCGACTACCCGGCGATCAGGCGCGATCCGGTGAAGTTCGAGCAATACAAATGGTACGTCACGCAGATGATGTTCGCCTATGACGAGATGATCTCGGCCGCGGGCGACAAGAGCTGGGTCTCCTCCTTCGACTACGAGCTGTCCGACCACGTGGCGCTGCTCTGCGACCTGAAGAAGAACGAGCCGCGCTTCTTCACGCAATTCGAGGATGACACCAACGCGCTGATCGACAAGGCGCTCAGCGGGAAGTGTCCGGCATGACAGAAGGCGAAGCGACAACGAGGGGCCGGCAACAGAGCTGCGACATCTTGAGAGACCCGGGATCCGCAAAAAGGTCTGGATTCCCGCTTGCGCGGGAATGAGCGGATGAAATGCCTTGCCACATTCCGATGAATGCCGGTTCATGATGCCGCCACCGTGATGGCAGGAACGTCTATGCCGCCGGGGCGTTTTCCTTCTTAGAACTCACAATAAAAGGAGGACCTTATGCGCGCCGTGTTCAAAACTGGACTGTTAGCGGTGATGCTGCTGGCCGCGCCTGCCGCGGTGCAGGCCGGAACGGTGGAAGGCGTCGCCATCGGGGCCGGCGTGGGCGCTGCGGTTGCCGGACCTCCCGGCGCGGTGGTCGGCGGCGTGGCCGGTGCCATCACTGGCGGTCCGAACATCGTCACGCATCGGCACTACGCCAGAGCGAAACGGGTCTGCTGGCGCGACCGGATGGGCGCTCGCCACTGCCGCTGGCGCTAAGTAACAAAAGCTGAATACGAAAAGGAGCCGCGCCAGCTCGCTGGCGTGGCTTCTTTTTGCATTTATTCGCCGGCCTTGGATTGCAGCAACGAAGCGCGCGGAGGCTAAGCAGCTCGGCCGCACTTCACACATCGCCGCTAAAAAGAAGATGAGGTCACTGCCTTTGGCTACCCTTGCGAGCGCGTGCTTTTGAACAGCGGGCCTCTCGGCCTTTGGCTATCCGCGACAGGCGCCGTTGTTAACGGCGGGCAATGACCTCAATGGTATAAGACGCGGGGAT
>JAXDOO010000504.1:0-10696 GCA_034668865.1 Alphaproteobacteria bacterium | reverse complement strand
GACGTCACGCGATGTTCGGGCGGTAAATGCATAATGACCCGGCACCGCGCCAGGAATGTCTCTTACGACTCATTCTTTTAGCGCCCGCCTCGCCGCAACGGATCTCGTTGCGCGGCATGGCGTCATCCCGATCGCGATCATCGGCCTGTTGCACCTTGCCGCCATCGGCCTGCTGGTCTGGTACGAGGTCTTTCCCGTATCGCGGCTCGCTTTCGTCCTGATTTGGGGTTTGTTGAATTTTTTCTGGCTCGCCCTGCTACGACGGCCGGCGATCGCGGCAGCGCTCTCGCTCATTCTGGTCATTTTGGTAATCGTTCTCTCCGAGTTCAAGTTTCGTGTCCTGTGGATGACGCTGAATTTCCTCGACGTGATGATCATCGATGCCGATAGCTTCGCCTTCCTGTTCACGATATTTCCGCAGCTCTGGCTGATCGTCGGCATAGCGGTGGCGGCGATCGTGCCGCTGCTGGCGCTGTTCTGGTGGATCGACCCGCTACGGGTGCATTTGCGCACGGCGATGGTGGGAATGACGGTCTGCTTTGGCGCACTTCTGGCGCTGGCTTTTACGGTGCAGCTCGAGCCTTTCGAGGCTTTTTACGGTCACAACCACGTCTCCAATTTCACCCGCTCGGGCATCAGCGTCGTTTCCGACCTGATGAAGCACGGTTTTCTGGAATCCGATCCCGTGGTCGCCGACCGCCTGAAGTCGAGCGCGGACACCGCCTGCCAGCCCGCCGGCAAGCCGCCGCACATCATCATGGTGCATGACGAGTCGAGCTTCGATATCCGTTCGGCGCCCGGCGTCCAGGTGCCGCTCGATTATGGCGCGCATTTTAAGTCGTTTGACGGTAAGGCGCGGCGGTTTCTGGTGGAAGGCGTCGGCGGCGCCAGCTGGATCGCGGAATATAATGTGCTCACCGGGTTATCGGCGCGTTCCTTCGGGCGCTTTTCCTATTTCGTCACCCGCATCGCCTCCGGGCGTGTGACGCGCGGCCTGCCGAACGCGCTGCGCCGCTGTGGCTATCAGACGTTCTCGCTCTATCCCTCGCTCGGCGCCTTCATGAGCGCACGCAGCTTCCAGACGACCACTGGCATGCAGCAGTTCAAGGATGCCACCGACATGGGTGCCAAGGGGCTGCAGCCGGACGCATTTTTTTATGACAAGGCGGCGCGTCTGATCGAGAGTGAGCGCGGCCAGGGGCCGATGTTCCTGTTCGTCTATCTCGCCGCCAATCATTTTCCCTGGAGCTACCGCTTCCGCCCCGACCTCGCGCCGCAATGGCAGGACCTCAACAATCCTCCGGGTGTCAACGAATATCTGCGGCGGCAGACCATGAGCGCGCAGGACTACGCGGCCTTCGTCGCCGACCTGAGGCAGAATTTCCCCAGCGAGTCTTTCCTGATCGTGCGCTACGGCGATCATCAACCGGATTTCGCCGCCAAAATCCTGGATCCTTCGCTTGACGAGAAAGCCGTCGGGGATCGGTTGCTGCGCTTCGATCCGAAATACTACACCACTTATTATGCCATCGACGCGATCAACTTTAGGCCGGTGGATTTGTCCTCCGCAGCCGATACCCTCGACGGACCTTACCTGCCGCTGGTGGTGCAAGAAGCTGCCGGCCTGCCGCTCGACCCGTCTTTCGTCGAACAGAAGAATATCTTCAAGCGCTGCGCGGGGATTTTCTATGCCTGTAACGGCGGCGTGGAAGCCCGGCGGTTCAACCGTCTCTTGATCGATGCTGGACTGATCAAACAGCTGTAGGAAGCGGCTTCCAATGGAGGGAAGGCAGCATCAAAACCACCCCAGCCGCTCCACTATCGCCTGCAGCCAGATCAGCCCGGCAGCGATGATGGCAAGGCCGACCGCGGCGGAGCCCATATCCTTGATGCGGCCGATGCGTTCGTCACGCGCGGGGGCGATGAAATCCGATAGCTTCTCGATCGCAGTATTGAGCAGTTCGATCACCAGCACCATCAGCAGGACGGCGATCAGCGTCAACGGCTTCCAATTTTCGGTGCCGATGAAAAAGGCGAGCGGCACCGCCAGCGCCAGCACCACCAGTTCCTGACGGAAAGCCTCCTCGCTGCGGGTCGCGGCGAGAAGCCCATTCCAAGTATTCAGCGTGGCGCGTAGTAGGCGGTCCAAAACGATTCCTATGCAGTTCCCGGCGCCCGGTAGGCGATCGATGAAGCCTTTTTCAAAGCTGCGAGCGTCTCCTCCACCGTCAGCAAGGGAGTCGTCTGCAAGGAGCTCAGCGCTCCACCGGCGCTGATTGCGATCGCGGTGGCTGCCATTGAGACGTTATCCGGTGCCTCCCACAGATTGTAGGCATCGTGGTCGCCGAAGGCATACCAAAAACCGTGCAGCTTTCCGCCGACCGATTCGATGTACTGCTTGGCTGCCGCCCGGCGGTCCTCTGGATTCTTGATGAGCTTCGCCCAGGTTTCCGGGGTGTAGCTGAACCGAGTCAGGTAAAAGGGCATAAGGCTTCCTCCTCGCTTTCATCCCCCTCGGGCGGCCAAAAGTGGTGCTGACCAGGTCGGACCAGAGACGGCTTAGCCTAAGCATACAAGAGCGAAGGCGCGATTCCGATACCGCGCCGGCTGCATACCGCTTTCGCGGCGGCGGCGGAACGTGGCGGCGTCGCCGGAATACGGCGGGCGGAGCGTATTTGGCTGGGAAAGGGCTCTAGCGGGTGCGGAGCACAAAGGCGCGAGGATAGGACGGCGGGTCACAGTGCGCGCCTTGCCGGCTGGCGGGACAAGACGAGACCTGACGGCGGGAGTGATACGTTTCGCAATCCTCTATATTGTCTTGGATTTATGCCCCATAATCCGCCGCTCTATGCCTCCTGGGGGAGGGCACACCTTGGGACGTCGCAGCCTCTCGATCCGGCTTCATCTTGCCATTTATGGCGCGCTGATCGTTTTGCCCCTGCTCGCGGCCGCCCTGCTGATCGCCAAGCTCTATGTCGACCAGGCGCGCGAGGCGCTGACGATCCAGGCGCACGACATCGTTGCTGATGCGACCGCAGCGATCGACCAGGAGCTCAATCGCTACAGGCTCGCGCTACAGGTATTGGCGTCCTCCGAGGCGCTCGCAGAAGGCAAGTTCGAGCAATTCTATCTGGGGGCAAAAGCACTCAGCCAGTCCGTGACCGACAGTGCCATCGCCCTGCGCCGAACGGATGGGGGGGCGATTTTTGTCACCAGCCTGCCTTTCGGCGCGCCTGTCCCGGACATGACGGATCCGGGCCTGCTGGCAGCCGACCGGCTGGCGATTGAACACCGCAGCCCGGTGATCTCCGACCTCGTTACCAGCCCCGTTCGCCCCAACATCGTCGCGCTTGAGATGCCGGTGGTGGCAAACGGCAAGGTCACCTATCTCCTCACCCTGGCGATTTCGCCCAAGGGAGTGCTCGACATTCTCGCCACGCATTTGCAGGGCTCGCGATGGTTGATGGGGGTCGTCGACAACAACGACAGGATCATCGCGCGCAGCTGGGACAATGAGCGCGTCGCCGGGCAGAAGGCATCAGACGATTTCCTCCGAAACACGCCAGCAAAGTCCGGCACCTTCATCGGTACGACGTTGGAAGGCGTCACGGTTTTCAACGTCTATCGGCGCTCAGATCTTTCCGGCTGGCGGATCGCCGCTGGAATTCCGCTCTCCGAGCTGGAGGCGCCGCTCTATCGCTCGCTTCTGATGCTGGCGTTTGTCACCACCTTAGGGTTCGTGGCCTCACTAATCCTCGCCTTTTTCTACGCACGAGCGCTGGCGCGACCGCTGCGCCAATTGCGGGGCATGGCGGAAGCGGGGGGCAGCAACGCAAAAACCGTCCCGACCGGCATCGCCGAGCTCGACGGCGTCACCGGCACCCTCATGCGATCAATCATTGTGCTGAAGGACCGAGACCGCGCCCGCGCCAGGACGGTCAACGAGCTGAACCACCGTATGAAGAATATGCTCGCCATCATCCAGGCGATCGCGAATGAGACGCGGCGGCGCGCAACGTCACTTGAGCAATTCGGCAAGGCGTTCGAAGACCGCCTGATTGCGCTTGCCAGGTCGCATGAGGCGCTGGGCGATCCCCAATGGCACAGCGGCGACCTCGCCGAGCTAATCACCCAGTGTTGCAGGCCGTTTTGCGATGAGACGAGACTCGAGCTACAGGGTCCGCCGGTCGAGCTGGCGGCCAAGGCGGCGGTCGGGATCGGCATGGTCATTCATGAGCTGGCGACCAACGCGGCGAAATACGGCGCGCTAAGCCTGCCGATCGGCAAAGTGAAGGTTCATTGGGATATGCCGGAGGAAGATGGTTTGCGGATTTTGCGGCTGCAATGGCAGGAACAGAACGGCCCGCCGAGGCCGTCAGCGCGCAAGGAGGGTTTCGGCAGCGTGCTACTGCGCTCAATCATCGAGCACGATCTTGGCGGCAGGCTAGACATGATCTTCTCACGCGACGGGTTGTTGGTGATTGCCTGCATTCCAATGACCGCGCTGATGGAACCGTCAATCGTACCGCAAGCAGATCCATTCGAGGCGGCGCCGGAGCGGAGATAGCGGGCCGCAGCGCGCCGGCGTGATCCACGGTAAAGGCGAGTGCGGCCGGTACCAAAGCTCGGTGCTGCACGCGATCGCGAGACGAGCGCGCTAACCGTGTTTTGATAGTGAGACTTTGCAACACATCGCCTTCCGGGCGCGTGAGATCGCGTTCGGCGCGGCGCGGCAGGCGAATTGCCAGCACGAAAAGTAACTACCGACGCGGCCGGGGAGCCGAATCTACGACGTCACCCGGGAGACCGCTGCGGAAGCTCAATCACAGACTTGGATCCGCGGACGGATCCATGCGCCGCGATAGCCGTCCCACACTGGGGCGCCGCGGGTCCAATAGCAGCCTTGCGCCATCGGCGCAGGCGGACCCATGTCTACCTCGACGGGGACAGGCTCATAATAATAATAGCGCGGCTGGGCTACGGCTGCGCCGATAAGCGTACCGGCCGCGAGCCCACCCAGCAGCCCGACGGCCACGCCGTTGCCGGCAAACGCTTGTTGGCTTGGAGAAAGGGCCGCGAGAACCGCGACCGTCGCGCACGCAATACCGAGCCGCCTCATGGGACACTCTCCACTCGTTCAAGGTTGAGCGATCGTTGCAACAATCTGTTAACGAATCGTAACAGGCCCGGCGGCCGTACTACGCAACCGGACGGCCGGGCTGGAACAGGTGAGAGTTGGCGCTGCAGGGAGGGTGTTGGGTTATGCGCCGGCGCCCGCCGGCAGGCGAGAAGCGACCACGCTACCGAAGAAAGGTCGCCGGCGCGCCCAGCGGCTCTCCGCCTCAGAACGACAGGGTGACCAATTTGGCGCGGGCAGCCGCCTGCTCGGATCCATTTGCACAGAATACGCGGATCGGAAGCTTGATTTGATTGGCGTGGTAGGTGGCTTTCGGGGTGATTGTGAGGCGCATTCTTTTCACTGCGCCCGCCGGCAAATCAAACGCCTCATTGACAACGCCTCGCGGAATTCCGCCGACGGTGGCCTGAAAGCGCGCTACGGCGGCAAGCGGCGCATCGGGGACAACCGAACAACCGATCGCCGATGTGATTCCGGTGTTGCGCACCACGACATCGAAGTTAGCCGGTGCGCTCGGCGCCGCAGTCGCAGAGAGCGGCGTCACGGAGGTCGTCAAATCGTTTGGTGCCGGCAGCGCTCCGACCATGAACACATGCTCGGCCGTCTTGCCTTCGAGCTGAACCTGCACCTTCCAGCGGCCTCTCGGTCCGCTGGGCGGAAGATCGATTTGCCCGTACCAGTAAGTAAAGGGTTCTACCTGCGAAAGCTGGCCCGATGTCCAGCTGTCAAATACTGTGCCGTCCGGCCGCAGAACCTTGAAATTGAGCGGAGTCTTGGGCGTTTGATCGCGAACATAGGCCGCCACCCACACCCGTGCTCCGGTCGTGAAGCGGTCGGAATAACCAGGGTCCGGATTGGAGCAAAAATCGTCATGCGCATTGGGAGGAACAACCTTGTGCGTCGCGATGCGGATGATCTCGGTGTCCAATTTTTCCGGCTGATGCCTCCACAGCGTGTTTGTCGCGCCACAGGTCCCGGCAAACGGATCCACCGTTTGCCCATTGATGAAGCCAGAAGCGGTGCGTAATTCGAAGTGAAGATGAGGGAGAAATGAGGTGCCGGAACTTCCGACCAGACCCAGAACGTCCCCGGCTGCAACACGGCTGCCGATCGAAAGCGAGGTGACAGAGCCCTTTTTCATGTGAAAGTAGTAGGCGAAAAGCCCGTCGTCCTGCTCGATTACGACATGATTTCCAGGCGAGGCGCCACTGAAGTTGCATTGCCTATCGAAGTTTCCATCGTTCTTGTTGATAATCCTTCCCGGCGCCGCTGCGACGACCTCCGCTTCCTTGCCATCCATCATGCGCCACCAGAACGGACTCAAGACAAAATCGGTTCCGTTGTGACCGTCATAGGTGCGCCTGCCGCAGGTAAAGTCCTTGAGCTTTGCCGTTCCATCAAGGTCGACATAGTTGGCGATGTGATGCCCGGAAATCGCCTTGGACTGAGCGCGCAGGCGCACGGGGAATTGCAGAATTGGCGTGCGTGCTCGCGCGGCCGCAACGGGTGCAAGCGCTTTGGACCGAGCAACGCTCGCGCGGTGCACCGCGTCGATCTCGGCGTGGTTGCTGTCCAGCGGCCCCAACTGGACCGGCCCCCCGCCGACGCTGGACAGCTGGGCGACTGCGGGACTTGTCAGCAGGACAAGAGCCGTCGCAGCGTCACGCATCAACCTTTTCCAATACGACATGATCAAACATACCTCACCCGCTGCACGCAGCCTCCAAGCTTGAAGGCGTCGTCCATAATACTTCTACGTAATGATGATTTTAGTGTTACCGGTTGGTTACCGGTCCTGATCGTGCAGCAATCTCTGGCTGAGAACGCGCGGTTATCTCATGGCGTTCATGCAACACAAACATACTGCGAGCCGCTCATCCCAATTCGCCGGGCCGCGCCGATCGCCATGTCCAGCCGGGCGCCCACGCGATAGGCAATTCCCCACGGCCCGGTGTCATTAATCCTCACCACGACGGAGCGGCCGTTTTTGGGATTTGTCACCGTCAGGCTCGTCCCGATCGGCCAGGTGCGGGCGGCTGCGGTATTGCCATTAGGATCAAATCGTTCGCCGCTGGCCGTGCGCTTTCCAATCGAATAATGGCTGGCGAGAATTTCTTGCCCGGAACAATTCCCCGTCCGCTTGACGTATTTATGGACGGAACTCCATCCCGCTGCATTTGCCGAGGTGACTGTCAGGATGAGGAAAAACGTGACACCGGCGGCGGTTTTCATGCGAGCTTCCTCTGGTCCATGCAGGATGGGCTTTTTCTTCAAATGCGAATTATTGGTGCTCGCGTGAGAAGGCGGCAGAAAAGAGGCGGGGCCGTTGCTGTGCGCAGCAGGGCCTGGCTCTGTTTACCGTTCGCGCCATAGAGACGAAGCTATTTTCAGCGCTAAAACAGCGATTTGCCAGGAAACGCTAACCCCGCAGGATTGCCGCATGTTGTGCCGAGCGACAACATGACACGGCAATGGCAATCCCCTCAGCGGTTGGCAGGTGTTGCGCCATAGGTGCTGCTGTATGTGCCGGTATAGGCAGACGACGGCGGGGGCGGGGGCGCTCCGATTTGTCGGGCATAGGGATTGACGCTCGGCACAGCAGTCGTCGTGCTGTAGCTATTCGCCGGTGCTGGACGGTACTGCCGCTGAATATTCCTGCTGCGGGTATAATCGAACGGCCGGTCGAAAGTTTGTGCGAAAGCCGAACCGGTCAGCACGACGAGCACAAGGGCCGCTCCGATTTGTGTGAGCATGACGTTACTCCTGTTGATGAGCATGCATTGAAGCCCGCGATAAGCGTAACGCGCGCGGGGCTGGAAGCAAAGGCCGGTTGCCTGCGCGAGACGGGCGGCATCGAAGCGTCAATACGTTATACAGCAGTACGGCCAAGCAGCCGCGCTTCCTGGCTTTTGAACGCGCGATAACATTCGCAAGCAGAATCCTGCAGTCCTTCGAGATCTAGGACCTCGATCCGGCCCCTGCGGTATTTGATCAGCTTCGCCTCTTTCAGGCGACTGGCCACCAAGGTGACGCTGGTTCGTCGTACGCCGAGCATTTGCGCCACAAATTCCTGGGTGAGGGGAAGGAAATCGCTTTCTAGAACGTCGCGCGAGCGCAAAAGCCAGCGGCACAAACGCTCTTCCACGGTATGGGTGGCATTGCAGGCGGCCGATTGTTGCGCCTGCACCAGGAGCAGCTGGTCGTATTGATATAAGGCGGTGCGAAGAGACGCGCTTTGCCGCGCGGCCGATTGTATCGCCGCCACCCCAACGACGGAGGCCTGGCCCTGGACCTGAACCACCGCCTGGTTGACGGCCGTTGCGCTGTCGAGGGCGGCGGGCGCGCCGACGATGCCGTCGCGTCCGAACATTCCGGCTTCGACGATATCCCCGCCGCCCAGCGGCACGACCAGCGAAATGGCACCGTTCAGGGGACAATAGATGCGGTCGATCTCGCCGCCGGTTTCAAAAAGCACCGCCGCATGCCTGAGTTCGACGCTCCGCAGATGCGGCGCAAGCAGCTCGAAATCCGAGTGTGAAAGCGATTGCAGGAAGCGGTTGGCTGATCTGGAATTTTGGTGCACAAGCGCTCCTCAGCAGCAGGCGGGAGCACGTCGGTGCCTCTAGTTACCAACAGCCCATTTCTCGCGTCGGCGAGGACCAAGTTATAGAAGCCGGCCTTGGTCCGGTCTGTTGGGCATCGAACAAAGCGCAGGCTTTGCATTCCAGACTGCGGCAAAATTCAGTTTGAAAGGGATGTTGCGCCGCGTCGCTTGGCAGCGGGCCGTCAGCCGGACCAGAGACTTGAGGCTATTCGGCGGCCCTGAGCTCGCCCACCTGCCGGGCGAGGGTGCGCCATCGCTCGGCGAGCGCGCCATAAGCGGCCCGGACCTCGGCGAGTGTGGCGCGCTGCGCCTCCGCCTCGCATTTTTCGGCTTTGTCGAGATAGGCGGCGGGCTTGTTAGGGTCCATGAGCATCCCACATCATCGACACAATTTGTCCGGTATGCGACACAAATGAAAGTGAACATAGTGGGCAAATGGTAATCTGCGCGCGTTGGGGAGATAACTTACTGATTTAAATGGGCGTCATGATCGGATTGGGCTGTGCCCGGCGCCATCCGCGGATGATGCGACTGAGAAGCTTCTTCAGAATGGGTGCTGATATCGCTTATGAATCGTTTCAAGGGGGGCCATGGCTCAGGTCGGGTAACCGACATAGGGTGCATTATAAGTTAGTTACCGCACCAATAACCGCGTAAGCTTCCTCCATCACCGGCCAACAACCAAAACACCAGGGCGCCAGTGGCTGAGAGACACTGCAGTGCTCCCGCCTCGAACGAGGACGAGGAGTCACCATGCATCCGCCAATCCCGCCGCCGCCCAACCGTTTCCTGCAGTCGCTCAGCCGCGGCGATTTCGAGCTGCTGCGCCCGCATCTGCGGGACGTGAAGTTCGTGCGTTCCGCCGTCCTGTTCGACCCCGGCGGCGTGATTGAACGCCTATATTTCCCCCATAACGGCGTGATCTCGGTGGTGGTCGTGCTCGAAAACGGTGACATGATCGAGGCCGGCATGATCGGCCGCGACGGCGTTGTCGGCACGCCGGCGGCGCTCGATGGCGCGGTGTCGCTCAATCGGGCGGTGGTGCAGATTCCAGGCGCCGGTTCAACCATCGAAACCCAGCAGATGCGGGCGGCGGTCGCGACCAGCAAATCGCTGCGCGTGAAGCTGTATGAGCACGACCAGATGCTGCTCGCCCAGGCGCAACAGTCGGCTGCCTGCAATGCCAAGCATCAAATCGAAGAACGGCTCTGCCGCTGGCTGCTGCGCACCCGCGATCTGGTGGAAAGCGACGGTATCGAGCTGACCCAGGAATTCCTCGCCCAGATGCTCGGCGTGCGGCGCACCAGCGTGACGCTCGCCGCCCGGCATTTGCAGGCGGTAAAGCTAATCAAATATCGCCGCGGCCATATCCAGATCATCGATGAGGAAGCTCTTCAGGATGCCTCCTGCGAATGCTACGAGACAGTGAAAAGCCAGGTACTGCGGTTGCAGGCCCAGCCGCACTGAAACAGGCCGAAATTTCAGCGCTGGTCAGTCGTTTGCCAGACATACCCCGTCGCCCGACCGCGTAAGGTTATCGGGCCTAATTCCGATGAGCGGCGGTGAGAGAGAGGTCACAGCAACGGCCGGCTGAGAAACCCGAGCCAAGCGCCGCACTGTTCGCAAATTCTGCGGAAACGATGGGATTGAAACGCCTTGAGCCGTCGCGCTGGCCGCTTCGCCAAGCTGGCTATTTTCCCACCGGCTGGTCCAGGTAGGATCTGTTGGGCGGGTTGCTCATGCAAGCCTGCTCGATGTCCCGCCGGTACATTTCGTCCTTCCGGTGTTGCAGCGCGAGAAAACCCACTGATCCGCCCGGTATTGCGCCGGCAAATATGTAAGTCTCTGGGCTTTGGTCGAAGATGCCGTTCTTATAAGTCTTCGCCTTCTCGCGCATGGCTAGGCACGCTGGCGATTTGTATTTCGGATCCTTGGGTGAAAGCTCTACCTTGAAT
>JAXDOO010000503.1:0-8015 GCA_034668865.1 Alphaproteobacteria bacterium | reverse complement strand
GCCCGAACGGTCAAGGGGACGGCATGCAACACCAGCCGCCGGTCGCCCGTCAGGAGATTACATGGTCGCCACGAATACCGCCGCGCCGACGCGCGAAGACTTTGCTGCGATGCTCGACGAATCCTTCCAGACAGGCAATCTGCAGGAAGGTGCTGTCATCAAAGGGACTGTAGTCGGCATCGAGAAGGACCTCGCCGTCATCGACGTCGGGCTGAAGACCGAAGGCCGGGTGGCCTTGCGGGAGTTCGCGGGACCGGGCCGGCAGGCCGATCTCAAAATCGGCGACACCGTGGAAGTTTACTTGGAGCGCGTGGAAAATGCGCTCGGTGAAGCGGTGCTCTCGCGCGACAAGGCCCGGCGCGAAGAAAGCTGGGGCAAGCTCGAAACCGCGTTCAAGAACAACGAAAAGGTCAGCGGCGTCATCTTCAATCAGGTCAAGGGCGGCTTCACTGTCGACCTCGACGGCGCAGTGGCCTTCCTGCCGCGCTCGCAGGTCGACATCCGTCCGATCCGCGACGTCGGCCCGCTGATGAATCAGCAGCAGCCGTTCCAGATCCTGAAAATGGACCGCCGCCGCGGCAATATCGTCGTCTCCCGCCGCACCGTGCTGGAGGAGACCCGCGCCGAGCAGCGTCAGGAGCTGGTGCAGAATCTCGAAGAGGGTCAAGTCATCGACGGCGTGGTGAAGAACATCACCGACTACGGCGCCTTCGTCGATTTGGGCGGCATCGACGGCCTCTTGCACGTCACCGACATCGCTTGGCGCCGCGTCAATCACCCGACCGAAGTGCTCAACATCGGTCAGCAGGTGAAGGTCAAGATAATCAAGATCAACCACGAAACGCACCGGATCTCGCTTGGAATGAAGCAGCTGCTCGAGGATCCGTGGCAGGGCATCGATGCGAAGTATCCGGTCGGCATGCGCATGAAGGGCCGTGTCACCAATATCACCGACTACGGCGCCTTCGTGGAGCTGGAGCCGGGCATCGAGGGCCTGATCCACGTGTCCGAGATGTCCTGGACCAAGAAAAACGTGCACCCGGGCAAGATTGTCTCCACCTCCCAGGAGGTCGAGGTTCAGGTGCTCGAGGTCGATCCGGTCAAACGCCGCATCTCACTCGGCCTGAAACAGACCATGCGCAATCCGTGGGAGGTCTTCGTCGAGAAATATCCGGCGGGAACGGTCGTCGAAGGCGAGGTTAAGAACAAGACCGAGTTTGGCCTCTTCCTCGGCCTCGATGGCGAAGTCGACGGCATGGTTCATCTCTCCGACCTGGACTGGAAGCGTCCAGGCGAGCAGGTGATCGAGGAATACAAGAAGGGCGACAAGGTCCAGGCGCAGGTGCTCGACGTCGACGTCGAGAAGGAGCGCATCTCGCTCGGCATCAAGCAGTTGCAGGGTGGCGACCCGATGGAAGCCCCCAGCGCCTCCGAGCTGAAGAAGGGCTCGGTGGTGACCTGCGAAGTGGCCGAGGTCAAGGATTCCGGCCTGGAAGTGAATATCGTCGGCACCGACCTCACCGCTTTCGTCAAGCGCACGGAGCTGTCGCGCGACCGGGCCGAGCAGCGCACCGAGCGTTTTTCGGTCGGCCAGAAGTTCGACGGCCGCGTGACCCAGTTCGACCGCAAGACCCGCAAGGTGGCGGTGTCCATCAAGTCACTTGAAGTGGCGGAGGAAAAGGAAGCCATCGCTCAGTACGGCTCCTCGGATTCCGGAGCCTCGCTCGGCGATATTCTCGGCGCGGCGCTCAAGCAGCGGGCCGAGACTCCCGAGAAGGACGACAAGGAATAACTCCTCCCGAGCGGCGCCGCCACGGCCGCGCCGCTTGCATTATTACAAACTATTGAAAATTTGCGGCCGGTCGCGCCATTGACCGCCCCGTGCGCCGGCGTACTGTCCTGTCGCGAAATCTCTGAGAGGGAGCACCGCCCTATGTCGCTCGACGCCGATTACATCGTCGACCGCCGCCGGATGCGGCGCAAGCTTACCTTCTGGCGCATCTTCGCGGTCGCGCTGGTCGCCATTGCCGTGATCGGCACGACGCTGGCGATCCGCTCGCCGAATGGGCTTGCCTCCAGCCCGGGCCCCTATGTCGCTAGGATCAAGATCGAGGGGCTGATCCGCAGCGACCGCGATCGCGTGGAAGCGCTGGAGCGGCTCGGCCGCTCCTCGGCACGCGCCGTTATCGTGCATATCAACAGCCCGGGCGGCACCACCGGGGGCTCCGAGCAGCTGCACGACGCGCTCAAGCGCCTGAAAGAGCAGAAGCCGATGGTGGTGGTGGTCGAAGGCTTGGCTGCCTCGGGCGGCTATATTGCCGCTCTCGCCTCCGATCACATCGTGGCGCAAAGCTCGGCGCTGGTCGGATCCATTGGCGTGCTGTTTCAGTATCCGAATTTGGCCGAGCTAATGAAAACCCTCGGTGTGAAGGTCGAGGAAATCAAGTCGTCGCCGCTGAAAGCTGCCCCTAGCATGTTCGAGCCGACCAGCCCGGAGGCCCGCGCAGCGGTGGAAGCTATCGTGATGGATTCCTATGACTGGTTTCGCGGTCTGGTGCGAGACAATCGCAAGATGGAGAGTGTAGAACTGGGGCGTGTAACGGATGGCCGCGTCTTCACCGGCCGTCAGGCCATCGAGCTCAAGCTGGTCGACGAACTGGGCGATGAAAAACAGGCACTGGCCTGGCTGGCGAAGGAAAAGGGCATTGATCCGAAGATCCGCGTGCGCAATTACGAGCTCGAGCCGCGCCTGAGCGACCTGCCATTCCTGCACGTAGCGGCGGCGGTAATGCTTGAAGCGGTAGGCCTAAAGGGATGGGCGAAGCACGTCGAGGCTTGGGGTACGGTGCGCGCGATCGAACGCCTCAACCTTGACGGTCTCCTGGCGCTTTGGCACCCTTCGATCAATTGAGGTGCGGCGGTCTTGTTTGACGGCGGCATTGTTTGCGGAAGCGTCATCCTCGAATCTGGTGGGGCGATATTTCACATGATCAAATCCGAACTTGTGCAGCGCATCGCGTCTCAGAATCCGCACCTCTATCAGCGCGACGTGGAAAATATCATCAACGCAATCCTGGGCGAGATTATCGCCGCGATGGCCCGGGGAGATCGCGTTGAATTGCGCGGCTTCGGCGCCTTTTCCGTCAAGAACCGGCCGGCGCGAACCGGCCGCAATCCGCGCACTGGGGCACATGTATCGGTCGAAAAGAAGTGCGTGCCCTTCTTCAAGACCGGCAAGGAAATGCGCGAGCGGCTCAATCGCGAGAACGCTAGCTAAAGTCGCTTTTGCGCCGGGCCACGGCCGCGCCGCAGCGGACGGCCGACAGGAGCTCCTCGATGATCCGCAAGATCGTCACGGTCGTTCTTCTCGTGCCGCTTGCCGTCATTCTCATCGGCCTTGCGGTCGCCAACCGTCAGACCGTCACGGTGTCCTTCGATCCTTTCGATGCCGCCAATCCGGCCTATGCGGCCTCGCTGCCGCTCTTCGTGCTGATCCTCATTCTGGTGATCTTCGGCGTGATTTTGGGCGGCGTGGCCGCCTGGCTGCGGCAAGCGCGTTGGCGGTGGGCCGCGCGGCGCGCGGAAAAAGAGAATCAGGAACTGCGGCTGGAACTCGACCGGCGGCAGCACAATCTTTCCCCTCATCCGTCGGGCCGGTTGTCTCCGCCTTTGCCGGGCACCTCGCCGCCGCTGCGCTCGCCAGCGGAATAGGCCAATCAGCGCAGGGCCTTGCCGGACAAGACAAAACGTCTCAACCGGGTTAGAACCCGCCCTGTCAGGGACGAATGCGATAAATATGCCCCTTTTGGTGAAAATCTGCGGTTTGATGAGCCCCGAGGCGCTCGACGTGGCGCTGGATGCCGGGGCGGATCAGGTCGGCTTTGTCTTCTTTGCTCCGTCGCCGCGCAACCTCGCCTATGGGGCCGCGCGCGCTCTCGGTGAGCGGGTGAAAGGCCGCGCGGACAAGGTCGCACTCACCGTCGATGCGACCGACGAGATGCTAGGCGAGATCGTCGAGGCGCTGCGTCCCGACATGCTGCAATTGCACGGCCACGAGGCGCCGGAGCGTGTCGTCGCGGTGCGCAAGAAATTTGGGCTGCCGGTCATGAAGGCCCTGCCGATTGAGGACCGTGCCTCTCTGTCGCCCATCCGGCTTTATGCAAATGTGGCGGACAAAATTATTTTCGACGCGCGCGCACCCCGCGACGCCACCAGGCCTGGGGGCTTGGGCACCCCGTTCGATTGGCGGCTGCTGGAAGATGTCGATCCCGGCATTCCCTTCATGCTCTCTGGCGGTCTCGACGCTAGCAATGTTGCTGACGCGCTTTCGATCACGCGCGCACCGGGCGTCGATGTATCTTCCGGCGTCGAGCGTAGTCCCGGCGAGAAAGATCCGGAGAAAATCCGCGCCTTCGTGCGCGCCGCGCGCCAGGCCGATGCCGCGCTCAATCGCCTAGCGAGCCGCGCATGAGCACCGCTGCGACACCTAATTCGTTTCGCACGGGTCCCGATGAGCGCGGCCATTTCGGCATCTATGGCGGCCGCTTCGTCGCCGAAACACTGATGCCTTTGGTGCTTGAACTTGAGCAGGCCTATGCCAAGGCAAAAGCCGATCCGGCATTTCAGAAGGAGATGGACGGCTATCTGGCGAATTACGTCGGCCGGCCCTCGCCGCTTTATTTTGCCGAGCGGCTGACCGAGCATCTTGGCGGCGCGAAGATTTATTTCAAGCGTGAGGAGCTCAATCACACCGGCGCGCACAAGGTGAACAACGTGCTCGGCCAGATCATGGTTGCGCGCCGCATGGGCAAGAAGCGCATCATCGCCGAGACCGGGGCCGGCATGCATGGCGTTGCCACCGCCACGCTTTGCGCGCGCTTCGGGCTGGACTGCATCGTCTACATGGGCGCGGTAGATCTGGAGCGGCAGAAAGCCAACGTTTTCCGCATGAAAATGCTTGGCGCGGAAGTGCGTCCCGTTCACTCCGGCACCAGAACCCTGAAGGATGCCATGAACGAGGCGTTGCGCGATTGGGTGACCAATGTTGCGGACACCTTTTATTGCATCGGCACCGTGGCAGGGCCGCATCCCTATCCGATGATGGTGCGCGACTTTCAATGCGTGATCGGCCGCGAAACACGCGCGCAGATGCAGCAAGCCGAGGGCCGCCTGCCGGATTCGCTCATCGCCTGCATCGGCGGCGGCTCGAATGCCATGGGGCTGTTTCATCCTTTCCTCGATGACCGATCGATCGAGATCTACGGCGTCGAAGCCGCCGGCCATGGTCTCACGGGCCTGCATGCGGCATCGATTGCCGGCGGCCGGCCGGGCGTGCTGCACGGCAACCGCACTTATCTGCTGATGGACGACGACGGGCAGATCAAGGACGCGCATTCGATCTCCGCTGGCTTGGATTATCCCGGTATCGGTCCGGAACATGCCTGGCTGAACGATCTCGGCCGGGTGAAATTCTTGTCCGCGACTGACGATGAGGCGGTGGCGGCGCTGCAATTGTGCAGCCGGCTGGAGGGGATCATCCCTGCGCTCGAGCCTGCGCATGCAATCGCCAAGACGATCGATATCGCGCCGACCAAGGCGAAGGATCACCTGATGGTGGTGAATGTCTCCGGCCGCGGCGACAAGGATCTCGACTCGGTCGCGCAATATCTCGAAGGCAAGCGATGACCAGTCGCATTGAACGCCGCTTTGCCGTGCTGGCAAAACAAGGCCGCGCGGCGCTGGTGACCTTCACGATGGCGGGCGATCCCGACCCCGTTACGTGGCTGACGATGCTGAAGGCGCTGCCGAAAGCGGGCGCCGACGTGCTCGAGATCGGCATGCCTTTTACCGATCCGATGGCGGACGGGCCTGCCATCCAGGCGTCCGGCTTGCGCGCCCTGAGATCCGGCCAAACCCTGAAAAAGACGCTCGCGATGGTGCGCGACTTCCGCAACAGCGACAACGACACGCCGATCGTGCTGATGGGTTATTACAACCCGATCTATGTTTATGGTGTGGACCGTTTTCTTGCCGATGCCAATTCGGCGGGCGTCGACGGTTTGATCGTGGTCGATCTGCCGCCGGAGGAAGACATCGAGCTCTGCCTGCCGGCGATGAAGGCAGGCGTGAACTTCATTCGCCTCGCCACGCCCACCACCGACGACAAGCGCCTGCCCGCCGTGCTCGCGAATACGTCAGGCTTCGTCTACTACGTCTCTATCACCGGCATCACCGGTGCCGCCACGCCGGATGCCGCGCGCGTCGGCGCCGCCGTCGCCCGCATCAAGCGGCACTGCGAGCTGCCGGTCGCGGTCGGCTTCGGCGTGAAGACCGCGGCGCAAGCAAGCGCGATTGCGCAGCATGCCGACGGCGTGGTGGTCGGTTCCGCGCTGGTGGACGCGCTGCAGGCGACGCTTGATGCCAACAACAAGGCGACCGCCGGCACCGTCAAGGCCGTCACCGATCTGGTCGCGGAACTCGCCGCCGGCGTGCGCGCCGCCAAGCGGGTTGCCGCGGAATAGGCTATTGCCGGGGGCGGCCGGGCGATCCATCTATACTTGTGTTAGATTGCGACGAAGGACGCCGCCGGTGGGGCAAGGCAGACAAGAGAAGCTTCGATGAACTGGATTTCCAACGTCGTGCGGCCGAAGATTCGCAACATCCTCAAACGCGAGGTGCCGGAGAACCTTTGGATCAAATGCCCGGACACCGGCCAGCTGGTCTTCTACAAAGATGTGGAAGCGAACCAGTTCGTTATTCCGGAATCCAATTACCACATGCGCATGAGCGCGGTGGTGCGCCTGAAATCGATGTTCGACGGCCAGACCTGGTTCGACATCGCGGTGCCCGAGGTAGCCATTGATCCGCTGAAAGTCCGCGACGAGCGCCGCTACACCGACCGGCTGAAGGATGCCCGCACCAAGACCGGTCTGCATGACGCGGTGAAGGTCGGTTACGGCAAGCTGGAGGGCCAGGCGGTCGTGATCGCGGTGCAGGATTTCGATTTCATGGGCGGCTCGCTCGGCATGGCGGCGGGCGAAGCCGTTATCAAGGGATTTGAAAAGGCGGTCGAGAAGGGCACGCCGTTCATCCTGTTTGCCGCCTCCGGGGGCGCCCGCATGCAGGAAGGGATCATGTCGCTGATGCAGCTGCCGCGCACCACGGTGGCGGTGCAGATGCTGCGCGAGGCAAAGAAGCCCTATATCGTCGTGCTGACCAACCCGACCACCGGCGGCGTCACCGCGTCCTACGCGATGCTGGGTGACGTGCATATCGCCGAGCCCGGCGCGCTCATCGGATTCGCCGGGCCGCGCGTGATCGAGCAGACCATTCGCGAGAAACTGCCGGAAGGCTTCCAGCGCGCTGAATATCTGCGCGACCACGGCATGGTCGACATGGTGGTGCATCGCCATCAGTTGCGCACCACGGTCGCCGGGCTGTGCCGCCTGCTGACCAAGGCCCCCGCTCGGAAAACTGAGAGCACAATGCCGGCGCCGGCAGAACAGCCCGCAAATGCAGCGCCTCCGGCGGCTTCCGCAGCCGCGTTGCCTGCGACCGCCTAGCTTTGACCCCCATTGACGACATCATCGCGCGGCTGCAGTCGCTGCATCCGAAACTGATCGATCTTACGCTTGATCGAATGACGCGCGTCCTGGCGCAACTCGGCCATCCCGAGCGCAAGCTGCCGCCGGTGATCCATGTCGCCGGCACTAACGGCAAAGGTTCAGTGATCGCTTTCATGCGGGCGATGCTGGAGGCTGACGGCAAGCGCGTACATGTCTATACCTCGCCGCATCTCGTGCGCTTCAACGAGCGATTTCGCCTTGCCGGGCGGCTGGTATCGGACGAAGAGCTGGAGGCGGCGCTGGCGGAATGCGAGCGCATCAATGCCGGGGCGCCGCTGACATTGTTCGAAATCACCACGGCGGCGGGCCTGTTGCTGTTTTCCCGCCATCCCGCCGATGTGGTGCTGCTGGAGGTCGGCCTCGGCGGCAGGCTCGACGCGACCAATGTAA
>JAXDOO010000502.1:0-4800 GCA_034668865.1 Alphaproteobacteria bacterium | reverse complement strand
GATTCCGATCGTGCGCGGCAAACCGATCCGCGTCTATGTCGTTAACGTCACGGAATTCGACCCGATCAACTCGTTCCACCTGCATGGCAATTTCTTCGATTACTACGATCACGGAACGACGCTCACGCCGACGCTGAAGACGGTCGACACGGTCATGCAGTGCCAGGGGCAGCGCGGGATCCTGGAATTCAATTACAAGGACCACGAAGCCGGCCTCTATATGTTTCACGCACACCAATCTGAGTTCGCCGAGCTCGGCTGGATGGGCATGTTCGATGTTGCCGAGGCCACGTCATGAACAAGAATATCCGCACTCCCGTCGCCGCCGAAGTTGCGCTGCAGCCGCGTCCCTCACGCGCCGCCAGTCTTCTGTGGTTCGGGGTTCCGTTGCTCGCATTGATCCTCGCCTCGGTCTGGCTGGTTACCAGCGATTGGCTAAAAGCCTTCGACACGGGCGCTCCGCCCGTGGAAAAACTCGGTTTCGAGCGCACCGTCCTCGACAATGACGGGATTCATCTGCAGGTCCGTGCCGGCGGCTCTGCGGAGTTGTCGATCGCGCAGGTGCTGGTGGACGATGCTTACTGGTCGTTCCGACAGGAGCCCGGCGGGGCGCTTGCCCCGCTGTCATCGGCCTGGCTGCATATCCCCTACCCCTGGGTGCTGGCCGAAAAGCACGAGGTCAAGGTGCTCACCCGCACGGGTGTCGTTTTCAAACATGAAATCGAAGTCGCGGTGCCGACCCCGCAAGCGGAGATCGGCCACCTCGGACCGCAGGCCCTGTTGGGGACGTTCGTTGGCATCGTGCCGGTCATCATCGGTATGTTGTTCTATCCTGCGTTACGCGGCGTCGGCCGCAACGGCTTGAATTTCGTGCTGGCGCTGACCATCGGGTTGCTCGCCTTCCTCTTCATCGACTCTATGAAAGAAGCGATCGAATTCGGACTGAAGTCCGCCGATTCGTTCCAGGGCATACCGATGGTCGTGTTGGTCGCGAGCGCCGCGTTTTTGCTGCTTTACGCGGTCGGCCATCGGCATGGCACGCCGACGGGCTTGGCGCTCGCCACTTTCATTGCGCTTGGCATTGGGTTGCATAATTTTGGGGAGGGATTGGCGATCGGCGCCGCCTTCACTGCCGGGGTTGCCGGCCTTGGTGTCTTTCTCGTACTTGGTTTTACGCTGCACAATGTGACCGAAGGGATCGGCATCGTTGCGCCGCTGGTGGACGAAAAGCCGGCACTTCCTGCTTTCCTCGGATTGGCGTTACTGGCGGGAGCGCCTGCTATCCTGGGAATCTGGATCGGCAGCCTCAGCTATGCCCCGCATTGGGCGGCGCTGGCCCTGGCCATCGGCGCCGGTGCCATTTTGCAGGTGATCGTTGAGGTCGGCGCCTACCTGAAGCGGCGCGCTGGACCGAGCGAAGCCTGGTTCACCCCCAGCACGCTCGCGGGTCTCACGCTGGGCATCGCGATCATGTATGTCACCGCGATTTTCGTGAAGGTCTAGACCTCCCCTTAGCCGCCAGGCGCGCGGCCGAACTTGTTGCTCTTGGGGAAACCTTTCGGCGCCAGCCGTCCAGCATCGGCGCGGTTGCCGCGCCAGTCGGCCAATTCCTTCAGCGTGAGCGTGAAGCTCCTTCCCGCGCTGTCTATCCAGGTCAGCCCCGCGCCGGCCTTGAAGGTCTTCACGTCCGACAACCCGCCGTCCTTGTAGCGCTGCAACCGCACGCCGCGGCCGCGCGTCATTTCCGGCACTTGATCCAGCGGGAAGATCACTATTTTGCGGTTTTCCCCAACGCTGGCCACCAGCTCGCCCTCGATCGGCGTCAGCGCGCGCGCCTCGTTCGGCATTTTGACATTGAGTATCTGCTTGCCCTTGCGGGTATTGGCCAGACACTCGTCTTCGGGGACAATGAAGCCGCGCCCGTCATGGGCCGCGACCAGGAATTTGCGGCCGCCCTTGAACGGCTCTACCGAGATCAGATCGCTTTCCTGCTCCAGATCGATAAACAACCGAACCGGCTCGCCATGGCCGCGCCCGCCCGGCAGCTTGGCCGCGTCGAGCGTGTAAAAGCGGCCGTTGGTCGCGAATACCAGACACTTGGACGTGGTCTCCGCCGGGAAGGCGAATTTCAGCGCGTCATCCGTCTTGAAGGCTACGGCGGAGAGATCGGTCACGTGACCGCGCAAGGCGCGGATCCAGCCTTTTTCCGAGACCACGACGGTGATCGGCTCGCGTTCGACCAACGCCTCTTCGATCGCGGCGAGGTCATGCTCGGGTGCCTCGGCGACTTGGGTGCGGCGCTTGCCAAGCGCGGTCTTCGGCCCAAAGGCGGCACGCACTTCCTTGATCTGCCCGGTGATAAGCTTCCACTGCTCGGATTCTGAGCCGAGCACTTTTTGCAGGTCTTTCTTTTCCGTGCGCAGCGCCTTGTCCTCGGCGCGAATCTCTATCTCCTCGAGTTTGCGCAGATTGCGCAGCCGCATGTTGAGGATCGCCTCAGCCTGCACGTCGGTGAGCTTGAAGCTCTTCATCAGGACCGGCTTGGGCTCATCCTGATTGCGGATGATCTTGATCACCTTGTCGAGGTTCAGATAGGCGATGAGATAGCCGCCCAGCACTTCCAGCCGATGCTCGATGGCGTCGAGGCGATGGCGCGAGCGGCGCCGCAAGACCTCGCGACGGTGGTCGAGCCATTCGCGCAGCACATCTGCCAGGCCCATGACCTTCGGCACGCGGCCCTTGGACAGCACGTTCATGTTGAGCGGAACCCGGCTTTCCAGTTCCGTCAGCTTGAACAAGCTTTCCATCAGCAGAGCGGGATCGACCGTGCGCGAACGCGGCTCGATGATCAGGCGCACGTCCTCCGTTGACTCGTCCCGCACGTCGGCGACGAGCGGAAGCTTCTTGGCATTCAGCAGCTCGGCGATCTTCTCCACCAGGCGGGATTTCTGCACCAGCCAGGGGATTTCCGTGATCACGACCACATAGGTGCCGCGCCCGGTGTCTTCCTGGTTCCAACGCGCACGCACGCGGAACGAGCCGCGGCCGGTCGCATAGGCTTCGGCGATGAGTTCACGCGGATCGACGATCACGCCGCCGGTCGGAAAGTCTGGACCCGGCACGTATTTCAAAAGCGTGCGGCTGCGCGTGTTCGGATTCTCGATCAGATGCAGCGCCGCGTCGCACAGCTCGGCCGCGTTATGCGGCGGAATCGCGGTCGCCATGCCGACTGCGATACCCTGCGAGCCGTTGGCGAGCAGATTGGGAAAGGCCGCCGGCAGCACCACCGGCTCTTCGTCGCCGCCGTCATAGGTCGGGCGGAAATCCACAGCATTTTCGTCGATGCCGTCGATCAGGAGCCGCGCGACTTCGGTCAGGCGCGCCTCGGTATACCGCATCGCGGCCGGGTTATCGCCGTCGATATTGCCGAAATTGCCCTGTCCGTCGACCAGCGGATAACGCTGAGCGAATTCCTGCGCCAGCCGCACCAGCGCGTCGTAGACCGCCTGATCGCCGTGCGGATGGAATTTGCCGATGACGTCGCCGACGACGCGCGCGCATTTCTTGAATGCCGCTCCGGGGTCGAGCCGCAATTGCCGCATGGCGAACAGCAAGCGCCGGTGTACCGGTTTCAGCCCATCGCGGGCGTCCGGCAAGGCGCGATGCATGATGGTGGACAACGCGTAGGCGAGATAGCGCTCCTCCAGCGCCTCGCGCAGCGCAATCTCCTGGACGTCATTATGCTCGGGGGGAATCGATCTTCTACCCATAGCAGGTGAGGTAGCGCAGGGCCGTTAACTGAACAAGCGATGAACGGCCCAATTGGGACGCGTTCAGGCTCAAAGGTGCTAGATTAGGGGAACTGAGTTCCGGTCTTCGCCATTAATAATTAGGCGACGACTTTAATGCGGGTTCGGAGATTAGCCGAACCAAGGAGAGGACAATGCGAAAAACCCTTGTTGCAGCGGCGGTGGCGACCATCTTCTCGGCGGGAGCTTTCCTGGCGAGCGGTGCCAACGCCATGACACTGACGGCTCCCGCGGGCATGCGTCTCGCCACCGAAGGCGTTAACCCGGCCGAGCAAGTTCGTTACGTCTGCTATCGCGTGCGAAGCCATGGCGGCTGGCGCCGGGCCTGCTCCTGGCGTCCGAACCGGGTGGTTTATGGCGGCGGCTATCCGTATTACGGCGGCTATTACGGCTCGCCGTATTATTACGGGCCGACCGTTGGAATCGGGCTCGGTTACGGCGGTTGGTGGGGCGGCGGCTACGGCTACGGCTGGGGCGGTAATCGTACCGTCATCGTCCGTCGTGGCGGCCATCAGCACGGTGGCGGCCACGGTGGCCATCACCGGCGTTGATAGCATCCGCCGCGAGCGGAGCTGCCTTGGTTAAGTTTGCCGGGGGCTGCAAAGCCCTCAGGCGGCGCTCGGAAGAGCGCGCAGGACCGCGGCGATGAATTGTCGCCGCGCTTCCGGCATCTCGAGGCCGCGCGGTTCAAACAAATGCCGGGCAAGAAAGAAGCCCGTGACTTCGAAGCCATTGGCGACATCCATCGCTGATGGCTTTTCTTCATCCTGAGCGGTGAGGAAAGGCGGCAGGCGCATCAACTTGTCCTGCCACGGCTGTCCGGCATCGCGTGACACCGCCCTGCCCGATTTCGGCGAGACATAGGCCAGATTGGCAGTGCCGCCGGTCGCCGCGCATTGCGAGAGATCGAGGCCGAAGCCGAGCTCAGCCAGCAGCATGAGCTCAAACCGCGCGACCAGCGGTCCCGCCTGTCGGACGTCGTCGAGCTGCT
>JAXDOO010000501.1:0-6416 GCA_034668865.1 Alphaproteobacteria bacterium | reverse complement strand
GACCCAGACCCGGGCGGGCGGCAGGTTCATCCAGATGCGCTCGGAGGCTTCGGCCTTCATGCCATTGAGCGCCTTCGGGATCGGCGGCACCATCGCATAGGTGAATTGAATGAAAGGCGCTTGCGGCCCCATCAGCCCAAACGCTTCTTGCACCAGCCGCAGGCGCATCTTCAGCGGCCTGGTGAAGAGCGGCAAACCGGATACCACCGCGGCCGCCGGCTGGCGTAGCAGCTTGCCGAGAAGGCGCTGCAAGCCATAGGCGTCGCCCTGCACCACCGTGGCGGTGGGATAGCGCGCGCGCAGCAGACGGCAAAAGGTCGGGTTGAATTCAACAAGCACGAGGCGAGCCGGATCGACGCCCTGGGTCACCAAAGCTTCTGTCACTGGCCCCGTGCCTGGCCCGAGTTCGATGACCGGACCTGCGATTTCCGGATCGACATAGGCCGCCATGGTGCGCGCCAGCAGCTTGCTCGAGGGAGTCACCGCGCCCGTCGACAATGGCTTTTCCAGCCACGAACGGATGAAACGCACCTCGTCGAGGCTTTGGATTTTCTTTTCGAGGCGGGGGGCAGAAGGCAAAGGCATGTGGACTATGAATACTACATGACGGAAATTCGACCCTTACGGGTATAGCGCCGGATGGCACGGGTCAAGTTTAAGAGGTATTGGCACGCCCGCCGAGCCCGTCGAGGAACTCCCTCACCCTGCTGAAAAAGCCCACGGATTCGGGCTGGGTGTGGTGCGAGGAGAGCGTGTCGAAGTCACGCAACAATTCTTTCTGACGCTTGGTCAGGCTCTGCGGCGTCTCCACCACGATCTGTACATACATGTCTCCGGTCTGCTTGGAGCGGAGCACCGGCATACCTTTTCCGGTAAGCCGGAACCGGCGCCCCGACTGGGTGCCCTCCGGCACTCTTACCCGGGTCTTGCTTCCGTCAATGGTTGGCACTTCGAACTCGCCACCGAGTGCTGCGGTCACCATCGAGATCGGAACACGGCAATGCAGGTCCGCGCTCTCGCGCTGGAAGAAATCGTGCGGCGCGAGCGACAGGAAAATATAGAGATCGCCGGGTGGCCCACCGCGCACCCCGGCTTCGCCCTCTCCTGCCAGCCGAATCCGCGTGCCGTCTTCCACGCCCGCGGGGATATTGACCGACAACATGCGCTCACGCGTCACCCGGCCCGAGCCGGCGCAGGACTTGCAGGGATTGTCGATGACCAGCCCGCGGCCATGACAAGTCGGACACGTGCGTTCGAGCGTGAAGAAGCCTTGCGCATGCCTGACCTTGCCCTGGCCATTGCAGGTCGCACAGGACTTTGGTTGCGTGCCGGCCTTGGCGCCGCTGCCGGAGCAGACTTCGCACGTTACCGGAGTGGGAATGCGGATTTGCGCGGTCTTTCCGCTATAGGCTTCCTCCAGCGTGATTTCCATATTGTAGCGCAGGTCGGCGCCGCGCTCGCGGCCGGAGGAACGGCCGCGCCGCCCACCGCCCATGCCGAAAAGATCTTCGAAAATCTCCGAGAAGGTGGAACCGAAGTCGGTCCCGAAGCCGTGCCCGCCGCCGCCTTGCTCAAAAGCGGCGTGGCCGAAGCGATCATAGGCGGAGCGCTTTTCCGGGTCGCGCAGCACCTCGTAGGCTTCGTTGCACTCCTTGAAGCGGTGCTCGCATTCATGGTCGCCTGGATTGCGGTCCGGGTGATGCAACATGGCCAGCTTGCGGAATGCGGCCTTGAGATCGGCATCGCTCGCGCCGCGCGCCACACCGAGAATTTCGTAATAGTCGCGCTTGGACATGCCCGCGATGCTCTAATCAACGAGATGGCCGGGAACTACCCGGCCATCCAAAAATATGCGCGCAGGAAGTAAGCCCTAAGCTCGAAATGGCCTTATCCATTTCGACTCCCCCGAAGGCTTAGGCCGATTTCTTGTTGTTCTTATCGTCATCGACCTCGGTAAATTCCGCGTCGACCACGTCGTCCTTCGGGGCGCTACCACCAGCCGCTTGCGCGCCGGCGTCGGAGCCCGGTTGAGTTTCCTGCTGCTGTTTATACATCGCTTCGCCAAGCTTCATTGAAGCTTGCGCGAGCGCGTTGCTCTTCTCCGTGATCGCGGTGGCGTCGTCGCCTTTCAGCGCTTCCTTCAAGTCCGCCATCGCGTTCTCGATGGCGCGGCGCTCGGCTTCTCCGACCTTGGAGCCATGTTCGCTCAAGGCCTTCTCGGTAGCATGCACCAAGGCTTCCGCGTGGTTCTTTGCTTCCACCGCGGCCTTGCGCTTCTTGTCCTCTTCGGCATGCGCCTCGGCATCCTTGACCATCTTTTCAATGTCGGTCTCCGACAAGCCGCCCGACGCCTGGATGCGGATCTGCTGCTCCTTGCCGGTGCCCTTGTCCTTCGCCGAAACGTTGACGATGCCATTGGCGTCGATGTCGAACGTGACCTCGACCTGCGGCACGCCACGCGGCGCCGGCGGAATGCCGACGAGATCGAACTGGCCGAGCATCTTGTTGTCGGCTGCCATCTCGCGCTCACCCTGGAAAACGCGAATGGTAACGGCGGTCTGATTGTCCTCAGCCGTGGAGAAGACCTGCGACTTTTTCGTCGGGATGGTGGTGTTGCGGTCGATCAGGCGGGTGAACACGCCGCCCAGCGTCTCGATCCCGAGCGATAGCGGAGTCACGTCGAGCAACAGCACGTCCTTGACGTCACCCTGCAGCACGCCGGCTTGGATGGCGGCGCCGATCGCAACCACCTCGTCCGGGTTGACGCCCTTGTGGGGCTCTTTGCCGAACAGCTGCTTCACCACTTCCTGCACTTTCGGCATACGCGTCATGCCGCCGACCAGAATGACTTCCTGGATTTCGGCCGGCGACAGCCCGGCGTCTTTCAGCGCCATCCGGCAGGGTTCGACGGTCTTCTGAATCAGATCGTCCACCAGCGCCTCGTACTTGGCACGGGTGAGCTTCATGGTCAGATGCTTCGGACCCGAAGCATCTGCCGTGATGAATGGCAGGTTGATTTCGGTCTGCGTGGTCGATGAGAGCTCGATCTTGGCTTTCTCGGCGGACTCCTTCAGGCGCTGCAGCGCGAGCTTGTCGCGGCGCAGGTCGATACCCTGTTCTTTCTGGAATTCGTCGGCCAGGTAGTTGACCAGCCGCATGTCGAAGTCTTCACCGCCCAGGAAGGTATCGCCGTTGGTGGACTTCACCTCGAACACGCCGTCGCCGATCTCAAGGATGGAGATGTCGAAGGTGCCGCCGCCGAGGTCGTAGACCGCGATGGTGCCGGCCTTCTGCTTGTCGAGGCCATAGGCGAGCGCGGCTGCGGTCGGCTCGTTGATGATGCGCAGCACTTCGAGCCCGGCGATCTTGCCGGCGTCCTTGGTGGCTTGCCGCTGGGCGTCGTTGAAGTAAGCGGGAACGGTGATAACCGCCTGCTCGACCTTTTGGCCGAGATGGGCCTCAGCCGTCTCTTTCATCTTCTGCAGGATAAAGGCGGAAATCTGCGAGGGCGAATAAGTCTTGCCCTCTTCCTCGACCCAGGCGTCGCCATTGGAGGCGCGCACGATTTTATAGGGGACGAGTTTCTTGTCCTTCTCGACCGTCGGGTCGTCATAGCGCCGTCCGATCAGGCGCTTGACCGCGAAGATGGTCTTCTCCGGATTGGTGACCGCCTGGCGCTTGGCCGGCTGGCCGACGAGGCGCTCGCCGTCGTCGGTGAATGCGACAATGGACGGAGTGGTGCGCGCGCCTTCGGCGTTTTCAATAACTTTCGGCGTCTTGCCTTCCATCACGGCGACGCAGGAATTCGTCGTCCCGAGATCGATGCCAATGACCTTGCCCATGACTTTTTCCTCTCATGTTTCGGCAGGTCGGCCCGGCCCTTTCGGCACCTGGACGGAAACTATTCGCGGAGCAAACCGCGCAAGCCTCTTGCCGACCCCCAACATTGGTTTGCGCCGCAGACCGCGGCGGTATTGGTCATATAGGAGACCCCAATTTTGCCGCAAGGCAGCCCATCAAGAATTCTCCAATGGAGGCAGGCCGCTGGGGGTGGAGATGCGTTAACCGGCTCGCCCCAGTCCGCCGGTTGGACCGCAGCCAGGGGCAGGTGACAGCCTGAAGGCCGTCCGACATGTCGAAGGAGCTTATCCGGAGGCTTATGCTGCGGAATCCGGCTGGTCGCTCTCGACCGTTGCCGGCTTGCTGCCGCCCTTGGAAACGGCGACCAGCGCCGGGCGCAAAATGCGCTCGCCAATCATATAGCCCGGCTGGATCACCTGCATCACCATGCCGGAGGGCACCGAGTCGTCGGGCACTTCGTACATCGCCTGATGCAGGTTGGGATCGAACTTCTCTGCCTGGGGATCGAATCGCTTTACCCCGTTCTTTTCCAGCGCCTTCAGCAACTCGCGCTCGGTCAGCTCAACACCTTCAAGCAGCGTCTTCACGCCCGGATCGGTGGAGCTGCTCAATTCCTGCCGCGCTGCGTCGAGCGCCCGCTGCATATTGTCGGCGATGCCCAGCACATCACGAGCGAAACTGGCGATGCCATAGGTCCGTGCATCGGCAACCTCGCGCTCGGTCCGGCGGCGCAGATTTTCCATCTCCGCCAGCGTGCGCAGGACCTTGTCTTTCAGCTCCGCGGATTCCCGCGTCGCCGTCGCCAGCGGGTCCTGCGGCTGCTCGGCGGCGGTGTTTTCCTCATTCGGAGGTTGCGCTGTTTCGTCCGTCATCATGCCTTCGTCCATGTCCGGATGATCGGGATATCAGGCTTGGAACGGTAAAAATCAAGCCGCGTGACGGTTCGGAAGCCCCGGCTAGGTTCCAAGCAGCTTGCTTACCACCTTGGCCGTGTAATCCACCATCGGGATGACCCGGGCATAGTTCAGCCGCGTCGGCCCGATCACCCCGATGACGCCGACGATGCGGCCCGCCGCGTCGCGATAGGGCGAGATGATGGTGGAGGAGCCCGAGAGCGAGAACAGGTTGTTTTCGGAGCCGATGAAGATGCGCACGCCATCGGCTTGTTCCGCGCGGCCGAGGAGATCGGCCACGCCGCGTTTGGTTTCCAGATCGTCGAACAACAGCCGCACGCGTTCCAGGTCCTCCAGCACTTTCAGGTCGTCGAGCAAGTTTGCATGGCCGCGCACGATCAACTGGCGCTGCTCGCTTTCGCCGCCCGACCAACTGGCAAGCCCGGCCGAGATGATTTTTTGCGTGAGCTGGTCGAGTTCCGCCTTGCCGGCTTCCATGGCGCGGTCGAGATCGGCCTTGGCGTCGCCCAGCGTCTTGCCCCGAATTCGGGCGTTGAGAAAATTGCTCGCCTCGGTCAAGGCTGAGGTCGGCAGTCCGGCGGGCACGGCGAGCACGCGGTTTTCCACCGGCCCGTCTTCCGCCACCAGCACGGCAAGCGCGCGCTCCGGCTCGAGCCGGACGAATTCGATATGCTTGAGCCGCGTATTGGCCTTGGCGGTGAGCACCACGCCGGCGGAACGGGTCAGGCCGGAGAGCAAGGACGAAGCCTCCGTCAGCACCGCCTCAACCGATTTCGTCGAGCCCGCGGCCGCCACCTGCGCTTCGATGGCGCGGCGTTCCTGCTCGGTAACGTCGCCGATCTGCAACAGGGCGTCGACGAAAAAGCGCAGCCCCAGCTCTGTGGGCCGTCGGCCCGCCGAGGTATGCGGCGCATACACAAGCCCGAGCTGTTCCAGATCCGACATCACATTGCGCACCGACGCGGGCGACAGCGTCATCGGAATCAGCCGCGAAATGTGGCGCGACCCCACCGGCTCGCCGGTGGCGAGATAGCTCTCCACGATCTGGCGGAAGATCTCCCGCGAGCGCTCGTTGAGCTGAGCGAGGCTCACCTGCGTTGCGCCGATTGGGACGTCCTGGGACATGTTGGCTCCTCGGGGCCTAACGTGTCCGTCCGGCCATGCCAACGCAAGCATTAAACTAGTGCCCCGCTTCCGAAGTTCGTGATTGCGTCGCGGCATCCTCTGACACGAACTTCGGAAGCAAAGGGGCACTAGCACGTTTATGATTCTAGTGCCGCTTTTCGATTTGAAGTTCCTAACTGACTTTGCCGCAGGCTCTATAGGAACTTCAAATCGGCGGCACTAGCCTGCAATCCGGTCTTGTCGCCGCCTGCCTCGCAACCTAAAAGCGTGACGCCGGTATTCCCGGGTCACTTTGCGGAGATTCCCATATGCGGCCGAGCCGCCGACAGCCCGACGAGCTGCGCGCCGTATCGCTGGAGCGCGGCGTGGTGAAATACGCCGAGGGCTCGTGTTTCGTGAAATTCGGCGACACCCATGTGCTGGTCACCGCCACGCTCGAAGACCGCCTGCCGCCGTGGCTGAAAGGCCAACAGCGCGGCTGGATCACCGCGGAATACGGCATGCTGCCGCGCGCCA
>JAXDOO010000500.1:0-4127 GCA_034668865.1 Alphaproteobacteria bacterium | reverse complement strand
ACATTGATGCCGATGCGAAACTCCATGCGCCGGTCTTGCGGGAGATCCGCGTTTCGACGATGGAGAGCCCTCTGAATAGCAACCGCCGACCGCACGGCCTGAACCGCGCTTCCAAACTCGGCAATGACGCTGTCGCCGGCTGTCCCGAAGATCCGGCCCCCATGCTCCGACACGAGTTCCGAAATCGTGCTGCGATATGCGGCGAGGGTGCGGAGCGTGCCTTCCTCGTCCGCAGCCATCAGCCGGCTGTAGCCAGCTACGTCCGCCGCCAGGATCGCAGCTAACCGCCGGTTGACTGGCGCCACACCCATTTTCGCGTCTCAGCCGCCGAAAACTCGGCCCAGTCTATACTGAGACACAAAACGGAAAAACGGGTTCTTCACGGCACCGCCCGCCGTTTCTCTGTTTGGTGTCACGCCTCTAACGGGAGCCGACGGTTGCGGGAAGGCTAAGTCCGGCAAGAAGCCGCGCTCCAAACCGGTCGGTCGTTCAGGAAGCGGACTCCGGCTGTCCAGACTCCTTCTCGAATTTACGCCCAATCCTTGGGCGACGAAAGATTGCGACCCAAGGGGGCCACCTCGTTGGATGCTAATCGCACAGCCTCTAATCCGTCTGGAATCCGAACGGCGAGACGCCGCGAGTCATCTCGTCTACGATGAGGGTGCGGGTCAGCGGAGGCGCCGCTCTTTGAGGACAGGCGACCCGTTCGCATAGGCGACAGTTGACCCCGATCGGTGTCGGGTCAGGCCGCGAGAGATCGAGCCCTCGGGCATAGACAAGGCGATGCGCGTATTTGAGCTCGCAGCCGAGACCAACGGCGAACTGAGGATCCGGCGCGCCCCAGCGGCTGAGCGATCGCCTGACGGCCCGGGCGACCGAGAACCACCGCGTCCCGTCCGGCAGCTCAATGATCTGGGTCACGATCTGCTCGGGCGTTCGAAACGCCGCATGAACGTTCCAAAGCGGGCAAGTCCCCCCATAGCGGGAGAACGGAAACCGCCCAGAAGAAAACCGCTTCGAAACATTGCCGGCTCCATCCACACGCACGAGGAAGAACGGGATGCCTTTGGCACCTGGCCGAGCAAGGGTCGTGAGCCGGTGCGCGACCTGCTCGAAGCTGGCGCCGAATCTCGCCCCGAGCACTTCGATATCGAAACCCAACGACTCCGCCGCCTCATGGAACCTGCCGTATGGCATCATGAGCGCCCCGGCGAAGTAGTTTCCAAACGAGACACGCAACAAGCGTCGCGCGGGGCCGTCCGTCGGCTCAAGTCGTGTCGATAGCTCGTTAATGATCTCGCCTATCTCTGTGAAACCCAGTTGATAGGCTGCCTGGAAAGTACGGCCAGGCTGGTCGACCACCTCGGAGATCAAAAGCTGCCGCCGATGATGGTCATAGCGGCGGAGCGTTTCGGGCATCGTCTCGACCGGCATGACACGCACGCGAATGCCGTACTTGGCGCGCAAGAGATCCGAGATCGCGAAGAAGGGCTCATGACCGGTCAAGCGCAGCTCGGAAGCCAGCTTCTCGGCTGCTTCATCGATCTCCGGAAAGTAATTCTTCGCCTCGTGGATTAAGGCCCGCACACGCTCGACGGCGCTTTGCTCCGCCGCGTCTTCGGCACGGTCGCGGTCGCTGCCATGCAGGGCATGGGCTTCGCTTGCGCCACGCAAGCCCACGTAGGCGCGATAGAGTCGGCCGATGGCATCGACGACCGTCGGAGCGCTCTCGACGGCGTCGCGGATTTCGAGGCGAGACACAGGGCTAGATCGAAACAGCGGGTCGGCGAACAGTTCCTCGAGTTCGGACGTGGCCCGCTCATCGTGATCGGTCGCGAATTCGCGTGGATCCAGTGAGTAGGCGTTGGCGAGCCTGATCATAACCTGCGCCGTGATGGGACGCTGGTTGCGTTCCATCAGGTTGAGGTAGCTGGGCGATATTTCCAGATCTTCGGCCATCCGAGACTGGCTGAGGTGGCGCTCGCGCCGCAGCCGCTTGAGGCGAGGTCCGACGAACAGCTTCCGCGTTCCGTCAAGCATTGTAAATTCCTTTACAGACGATCACGCCCAACTTGTCTGACGTTTACAGCTCAACCTTTCTTCGTGTTCTCGATCATTGCGCGCTTCGCTCTGCAGTGCAATGTCAATGATTGTAAATTGGAGGAAAATGATGAACACATCTCAAACTACTACCTTCGACCACCTCGTGCCGGCGCTCCCGGGACGGTTCGATAGTGTGCGCCGGCCTTATTCGCCGGATGACGTGTTGCGCTTGCGCGGCTCCATCCAGATCGCCTCCACGCTTGCCGAGCGCGGCGCCAACCGGCTTTGGCATCTGCTTCATGAGCGGCCCTACGTTCCGTCGCTCGGGGCCATGACCGGCAACCAAGCCATGCAGATGGTCCGGGCCGGGATCGAAGCGATCTACCTGTCGGGCTGGCAGGTGGCAGCCGATGCCAACACGGCGGGTGCCATGTATCCCGACCAGTCGCTCTATCCGGCCGACGCAGGTCCGGAGCTATGCCGGCGTATCAACCGTACCCTGCAACGTGCCGACCAGATCGAGCACGCCGAAGGGGGTTCGCAGCGCGACTGGTTTGCTCCGATCGTCGCCGATGCGGAAGCGGGCTTCGGCGGGCCGCTCAACACCTTCGAGATCATGAAGGCCTTTATCGAGGCCGGCGTGGCCGGGGTCCATTTCGAGGATCAGCTCTCCTCCGAAAAGAAGTGCGGCCATCTCGGTGGCAAGGTTCTCATTCCAACCGCAGCACACGAGCGCAACCTCGTCGCGGCCCGCCTCGCCGCGGACGTGATGGGAGTGCCTACCCTGATCGTCGCGCGGACGGATGCCGAATCGGCACGCCTCATCACCTCCGACGTAGACGAGCGCGACCGACGCTTCATCGAGCCGGACTCGCGCACCGCGGAGGGATTCTTTCGTCTCAAGGAGGGCACCGGGCTCGACCACTGCATTGCGCGAGGGCTGGCCTATGCGCCCCTTGCCGATCTCCTGTGGTGGGAGACGTCGAATCCCAATCTCGAGGAGGCGCGCATCTTTGCCGAAGCGGTGCACAAGCAGTTCCCCGGCAAGATGCTCGCCTATAACTGCTCGCCGTCCTTCAACTGGCAGAAGAAGCTCGACCGCGCGACGGTTCAGCGCTTCCAGCGCGAGCTTGGAGCGATGGGCTACAAGTTCCAGTTCGTGACCCTCGCCGGCTTCCATCAACTCAACTTCGGCATGTTCGAGCTCGCGCGCAACTACCGCGAGCGCGGCATGGACGCGTATTCGGAGCTTCAGGCTGCCGAGTTTGCAGCGGAGGCAGACGGCTACACGGCCACGCGCCACCAGCGCGAGGTCGGGACCGGCTATTTCGACGAGGTTTCGATGGTGATCACCGGCGGCCGCTCCTCAACAACCGCCATGCGGGGATCGACCGAGACTGCGCAGTTCCACGACACTCCCAAGCTTGTCGCCGCCGAATAATTCGGAGGCACCTTAAAGGAGAAGCATCATGTCAAATCTGTCCACCACGAGCTCGGCATCCACGCGGTTCTGGGTTATCGGCGGCGAATATAGCTGCCTCGACTTCGACCAGTTGATCGAAGGCAGCGAAAAGGTCGCCGGTCCGTTCTTCCACCGGAGCGCCGCCGAGGCCGTTTGGCGGCGGCTCTCCGAAGCTGATCGCTGCCGGGCGCAGGTGCGCTACGCCATCGTCACAGAGAGTGGCAGAACGGCCTGATCGGAGGCGCCGCCTGATGCACGGCCACCATAGCTCTGGCCTGCTTGAGGCGGCGCTTATCATTCTCATGTAGGCTTTTGGCACATTCCGGCCGGATCTCAACGAGGGCGACGACGCGGAATAGACCGGCCGGATCCATGGCGAGCGAACGGCAGCTTTCCAGGGCCTCTGTCTCAAAAGCCGTCATTCCGCGTTCGGCCAGACCGGCGTCGTGCTTCATCCGATCGAATTCCGCTTGGGGTGATTTGCGGATCTTTGTATCCATCCATACGGGCCCGACGAACTCGCTTGACCTACAACGCCGAGAACTGCCCACCCCGTGCGCCGACATGATTCGAGCATTTAGGCCTGCCGCGATCATTGCGGTACTGAGCCTCCATCGGAATG
>JAXDOO010000499.1:0-4608 GCA_034668865.1 Alphaproteobacteria bacterium | reverse complement strand
AACCCCGAGGCTCCCGGAGATGGCTTGCGAGACCATCCGCAGGCGCCGCACCCGCTCCGCCAATCAAGACGCCTCTAGATGGCGCCCCCGGATGAGCAGGCAGCAACACGATACAGAACTCCTCGAGCAAAAAAGCCTGCATGCCCGAGATGTCCCAGGATAAGTGCAAGAGCTTGTTGTTGTTGCGAAAAACCTGTGCGTATCGCGGATAACAGCGCCGAACGTGAAAATTGCGCGTCGTCGGGGATGTCCCCGGGCTAAGCAACAAGTCCGGCCATGACGAGACGACCCTCAGGCGCGCGCTGCTTTTTGCGCGCCCATCGCGGCAATGCCCGCGAGCGCGAGCGAGATCAGCACATTCCAACCCGCGAGCGAGAGGCCGAGGAATCGCCAGGCGGCTTCGTCGCAGCGGATGATGCGCGCCGATTGCGCGCGCTCCAGCAAATTGCCCGAGCCGAGCTCGCCTAGCGCGCCGCAGGCGGCCGGGCCGGCCCACCACTTCCATTCGACGCCGGAATGATAGGCGCCAAGCCCAGCGCTCACGAGCATGGCGAGCGCGATCACGGCAAGACCGGTGGCAAGCCACCGGCGCGGCCAGCGGACGAGCGCACCGGCAGCGACGATCACCGCCAGCGGAATGACGATGTAATACGGAATCCGCTGCTGCAGGCAGAGCGGGCACGGCGCGTAGCCGAGGGCATATTCGAAGAACCAGGCGCCGAGGATGGTTGCCATGGCCCCGAGCGCCACGATGCTCGCCGCCGCCGCCACCGGCTCGTCACGCAGGATGCTTTGGATCCGACCACCAGCTTGGCGGAAGGCCGGCACTTTGGACGTACTCATCTTGAGTTCCTGGCTGAACTTCGCATAGCGCGCGTCCCGTCCGATGTCGATTCCAGCGGCAACGGTTGAACCCCGCGCGCCCCGCCGGTATATTCCTCGCATGCCCCTGTGGCGGAATTGGTAGACGCGCCTGACTCAAAATCAGGTTCCGCAAGGAGTGCTGGTTCGAGTCCGGCCAGGGGCACCAATGACGCATCCACCCGTGTCCACCGCGATGCGCCGACGTCCTAAAACGCAACCTTACTCAAGCATTTTTTGCGCACCTATTAGACCAACATAGGTCTCCCCGTTTCCAGCTCTCTCACGCAGCTCCGGTTTACAACCCTGAAGCATCCAAAATGCGTTTCAACGGCTTGTTATTCTTGAGTTAAGGGAAAGTGCTGCGACATTAAAGCTCGGCCAACGCCGCAGTATCGAGGGCTTACAATGCAACTCGACGTTGACTCCGTCTTCAACGGGCCTCTACCCTCAAGAAAATTTACATAGGGAGGAGAAAATGAAGACCGCAGATATCTTTCCGCGTTCTGTCCCGGGCTCATTGTTTGCCGTTGTGACAACTTGCGCGATTTCGTGCCTGGCCCTTGCATTGGCTTCCGATCCATCGCTGGCGCAGGGCAAGGCGCCGAAAGGTCCGGTCGAGGTCACGGTCGCGTCGGGTCCAGGCGGCTCGCCGGACGTCATCATGCGCAACGTCCTCAAGATCATGAGTGATGAGAAGATCATCACGGTCCCGGCGGCCGTGCAGAACCGGGCCGGCGGCTCCGGCGCCGTGGGGTACAATTTCGTCCTCGGCAAGCCTGGCGATGAAAATATCCTGTTCTGCATCAATCAGCCGGTATTCACGACGCCGATCATGCAGGGCACGCCATCGGTGATCGATCAGCTCGTGCCGATTGCGTTATTCATCCAGTCGGAGCTCGTCTTCCTGGGCCAGCCCAACGGCCCTAAAACGATGAAGGAATTCGTCGATGCGGCCAAGGCTGCGCCCGGCAAGATGCGCATCGCGGGCGCGCAGGCCGGCGGCACCGATAACATCGCATCCGCGCTGATCGAGAAAGCCGGCGGCGTGAAGATTACGTATGTTCCCTTCGACAGCGGTTCGGCCGCGCTCGCGGCGTTCCTGGGCGGCAATGTCGAGGGCACGTTCGCCACACTGGAAGAGGGCCTGCAGCAAATCCAGAGCGGGAAGGCGCGGCCGCTGGCCATCTTGTCCGAGAAGCGCCGGACCGAGGCTGGCTACAAGGACGTTCCGACAGCCAAGGAGCAGGGCTACAACGCCGTGTTCGGTCAGGAATGGGGCGTCGCCCTGCCTCCCAAGACCGACCCCGAAGTCGCGAAATGGTGGGAGGACAAGTTCCGCAAGGTCGTCGCCACCAAGGCCTGGAAGGACGGATTGGCGGAAAAATTCCAGCGCAGCGACTTCATCGGGATGGACGGCATCAAGGCGCACAACACCAAGATGCAGGATATGTACCGAGCGCTGATGGCGGATATCGGTCTCGCCAAGAAGTAATCGGGCAGTTCGCAGAAATAAGGCCGGCAGCGATGAGAATGAGCGAGGTGGTTCCGCCGCTCCTCATGCTCGCGCTGTCGGCCGTAGTTGTTTTCGGCACCTGGCATCTCGGCTATTGGAGTGACACCACGGCCGGGCCGGCCTTTGCGCCGGTCTGGATTGCGGCCGTCGGCGCGCTGCTGGCCATTCTCCAGTTACGCGCTGCCAGGTCGGCCGGCTGGACGGGCGTCTACGATTGGCCCGATGCCGTGGGGATGAAGCGGGTCGCGGTGACCTTTTCGGGCCTGATCGTCTTTTCGGCTGTTTCGCCAATCCTCGGCATGGTGGCGTGCGTCGCGCTGTTCGTCTTTCTGTTTCTCTGGGGGCTGCTCGCGCGCCCGCTTGTTCCTTCGTTGTTTACGGCGGCCGTGACGACGGGCCTGGTCTACCTGGTCTTTGTCCGGTGGCTCAGCACCGGTCTCCCGGCCGGCATTTTCGGCATCTAGAGCTAGGGAAGGCGGCCAATGGATTCCCTGGGTCTGCTCGGGCAAGGCTTCGCGACGGCACTGGAGCCCGCCAATCTCATTTTCCTCGTGATCGGCGTCGTCATCGGACAGATCATCGGCGCGCTTCCGGGAATCGGGCCGGCTGCCGGCATGGCGTTGCTGCTGCCGCTGACATTCGGGATGACGCCGGTCACCGCCATCGTGATGCTGGCGGGGATCATGTATGGCGGCATGTATGGCGGCACGCTGACCTCGGTGCTGGTGAATGTGCCGGGCGAATCCTCGAGCGTCATGACCGCGGTCGACGGGTATCAGATTGCCCGTCGCGGCCGCGCTGGCGCCGCGCTCAGCATTGCCGCCATAGGTTCCTTTTTTGCGGGAATCATTACGGCAGTGGTGCTGGTTTTCGTCACCCCGCCGCTCAGCGAGTTCGCGCTCAAGTTCAATGCGCCCGAATACTTTCTGCTTGCGGCGCTCGGCATCACCGCGAGCGCGAGCCTCGGCAGCAGTTCGGCGATCAAGGCGCTGATGGCCGCCGTGCTCGGCCTGATGGTGGCGCTGGTCGGCGTGGACCCCATTGTTGGACTCCCCCGGCTGACATTCGATGTGCCCGCGATGATTGAAGGCATCGACTTCCTGCCGGTTGCGATCGGCATTTTCGGAATCGCCGAAGTGCTGTCGTCGCTGGAAAAGATGCAGGAGATGCAGCCGATCCGGACGCGGTTGCGCGACATGTGGTTGACCGCCGAGGAATGGGCCGAGAGCAGGATGGCGATCCTGCGCGGCACCCTCGTCGGCTTCTTCGTCGGCATCCTGCCGGGCGCCGGGCCAACGATCGCGGCGATGATGGCTTACGTCACCGAGAAGCGGTTCAGCCGGCGGCCCGAGCGCTTCGGTCACGGGGCGCTCGACGCCGTGGCCGCCGCTGAATCCGCCAACAACGCGGCCGCACAGGGCGCCCTGGTGCCGATGCTCTCGCTCGGGATTCCGGGATCGGCGAGCACGGCGGTGTTGCTCGCCGCGCTGATCCTGCAGGGAATCCAGCCCGGTCCCAATCTGATGACGCAGCAGTCCGCGCTGGTCTGGGGGCTGATCGCCAGCATGTTTATCGGCAACGTTATTTTGCTCGTCATCAACTTGCCGCTGGCGCCGGCCTTCGCTTCCATCCTGCGCATTCCCTACGTCTATCTTGCTCCGGGAATCCTGATGATTTCGCTGGTGGGCGCCTATGCCAGCACGAACAGCTTCTACACCGTCATCGTCGCCCTCGCATTCGGCGTTATTGGCTGGTTCATGATCAAGCTGGATTTTCCACGCGCACCGCTCGTGCTTGCAGTGGTGCTCGCGCCGTTGCTCGAAACCTCTCTTCGGCAATCGTTGCTGCTATCGTTCGGAAGTCCGCTGATCTTCGTTGAGCGCCCGCTCTCTGCGGTGCTTCTGATACTCGTTGTCGTCTCGCTTGCGCTGCCGGCTTACGGCGCAATGCGCCGGCATCTCGGTCGCGCGCCCAAAGCCGACCCGGTCTAAGGGGAGCATCCGGAGCCTGCGTCGTCGTCACATCCTATGCCCCTGCCAGCCAAGGCCTGCCACTTATGACAGTCATCGACATCCATACCCATGTCTTCACCGAAGCCATGATCGCTGCGATCCAAAAAGCGGCACCCTCGCTGAAGTTGCAGCTGAAGCCGATCGACCGGGATTCGGCGGTGCTGGAAATCGCCGATATCGTGCAAAATCCGTTTCCTCGACAGGCCTGGGATCTGGAAC
>JAXDOO010000498.1:0-8361 GCA_034668865.1 Alphaproteobacteria bacterium | reverse complement strand
CGACCTGTCGCGCGAGGCCGGCAAGTCGACGCCGCAGCGGGATGTGAGAGAATCGGCAGCACCCACCGAAATGCCGCCGGCAAAACGGCGGATGACCTTCAAGGACAAGCACGCGCTGCAAACCTTGCCGAAGACCATCGCCGCACTGCAATCGCAGGCCGATGCGTTGCTGGCAAAGCTCGCCGATCCGGATTTTTATGCGCGCGACCGGGCGGCATTCGAGCAGGTCACACAAGCGCTCGGTGAGTTGCAGCGCAAGATCGCCGCAGCGGAAGAGCAATGGCTGGAGCTGGAAATTTTGCGCGAAGAGCTCGCCGGCAGTTAGCAGCCTCACGCGCCGCCGTCAGTGCGCCGCCGCTTTGGCGCCGCCGGTCGGCGGCTGGTGCGGCCAGGTCCCGGTATGCGGCTTGCCCTTCATACCCTCGCGACGCCGGATATTGACCTGCGGATCGCGCAAATCGAGCGGCCATGTCCGCTTGCTCGGATCCCTGACATAATGGTTCATCCGCCCGACATTCTCGATCTCGATTTCGGCGAAATCGCCGTCCTGTAGCGGGCCAAGATGGGAATGGTTGACTCCGACCAAAATGAGATCGCCGGGCTTTAGGGTCATGTTGTGCGACAGCGTTGAGATCATGAAGGCAACGCTGTGCTCCATGTCGTCAGTGCTGTAGTCCTGACGCAATTGACCATTGACCCAGAAACGGATTCTCAGCTTGTTCGGATCGCCGACCTCGTCGGGCGTGACGAGGGCCGGCCCGAGCGGCAGGAAAGTGTCGAAGCATTTGCCGTAAGGGCCGGCCAGCTCCGCCTCTCCCTCCACCGGACCGCGCGCCGAAACGTCTCCGCTAGTAGTATAGCCGAAGACATGGTCCAGCGCCCGATCGATGGCTACGTCTTTTGCTTCCTTGCCGATGACCAGCGCCAGCTCGGCCTCATGATTGAAAATACTGGCGCGGAAGGCGGGCAGGATCACCGTTTCACCCGGCCCGATCACGGCATCGGGCGACTTGAAGAAAGTGCGTAGCGGCCCCGGCGGATCGAGCGGCACGCCTTCCTTGAAGTTGCGCCGTGCGCACAGCACCTTGCCGGGCCGCGGCACTGGCGCGCGCAGCTTCACTTGCGCCAGCGGGATCGTCCTGCCGTTTGATTGCGCCTCCTGCAACGCGGCGCGCAGCTGGTCGAATTTGTTGATCAGCGTTTCCAGCACGTATTGCGGCGGCGCGCCGGGAAAGGCGCCGACCAGATCCGAGATGTCGATCACGCCATCCTGCTTGACGAGGCAGGGCCGGAACTCGTCATAAAAGCCAAATCTCATTGCGCTCTTTCCTTTATCGCACGAACAAATCGACGATCAGCGGCACGTGCCACGGGATTCCAAGAAGGTGGTCATAGAAGCCCACCAGGACCGCAAGCGCGACACACAAAATCACGCCGGTCCAGAACCAGGAGAGCCGGGCGATCGCGATCAGGTAGGCGCCGAGCAGAATGGTCGCGCCGAAATGAAATCCGAATACCCAGACGACCAAGGCGAGACCCAGGGTGAAACCGAAAATCTGGAAAAACCGAAGTCGCGCTTCCGGACTGTCCATGCCTTGCTCGAAACCGGTATCCATGATCTGGGCTGCACGGCTGGATATCTCAATCGGCCGGAAGAAGCTGAGAATGATCGTGCCGACGCGCAGCACCCAGAAGACCGCGGCGATGGTGATGCCGATGAGCGGGGTCAAACGATCAGAGAAGCGCCAGTGCGTTGAATCCCAGAGCATATAGCCGAGGAAGGCGGCAACCAGAGCCAGCAACACGATCTCGCCGGCGAACTCCAGCGTGAGGCGGTCGCGCAAAGGAACCTTGGCAACGACGGCGGGCGGCGCTTTGGCCTCCGCATTGGGCAATGCGGCAGCAATCACCGCCCCTGCAGGCGAGCCCGCCGCAACCGCTTCCTGCCGAACTTCCTTCACCGTCGAGGCCACCTGCCGCCGCATCCGCATGCCGACGAGCGCGACCAGACCCATGACCGCGAGGATCGCCAGGAACTGCGGCCGCGCGAACATGCTGAAGCCATAGTTGTTCACGGCGATCCAAAGATATTTCTCCATGATCTCGCCGAGCGCCACAGCGATCAATATCGGTGGACGCGGCCAGCCATAAGCCTTCATGAACAGACCCAGCACGGCGAAGATCAACACGACGGCGAGGTCGGCCACGGAATTCGTCGTCATGTAGGCCGCAAGCATCGCCACCCAGATCACGATGGGCGCGAGCACCGCGGGATTGGCCAGCGTGAGCCGCGCCAGATACGGCGCGAAGACCATCACGATGGGAACCGTCAGCGTGTTGGCGATGATCAGCACGTAAACCAGCGCGACGACCACATCGAGATGATTGGTCATCATACTGTAGCCGGGCGTGAACCCGCAGAGCACGAAGATCGCGATCATGATCGACATGCCGGCGGTGCCCGGAATGCCAAAGGCCAGAGTCGGAAACAGCTCCCCGCCATCGGCCGAGCTGTTCGGCGCGTCGGAGGCGATCACGCCACGGATGTCACCCTTGCCGAAAGTCTCGTGTGCGCCTTTCTCGGTATTGCGCGCGACCGCATAGGAAATCCAGTGCGCGACGGGCGCTCCCAAGCCCGGCATGATGCCGATCGCGGTGCCGATGGCTGACGATTGGATCATCAACCGGAAATGCCTGAAGCCTTCGACGATGCCGCGCAACACGTCCCGGTCGGCCTCCTTCATCAGGATATCGACGCGCTTGCCAGCGACCGGTTTGCCTCCCACAACCAATGCGACGGCTTCCGGAATCGCAAATAGTCCCACGACCAGCGGCCCGAGCGGCACGCCGTCATACAGATAATTGAGTCCGAAGGTGGCGCGGATATCGCCGCCGATCGAACTGTAGCCGACCATGGCGATGGCGATGCCCAGCCCGCCGGTGAGCAGCCCCTTGATGAAGGCGCCGGAGCTGACCACCGCGACCGTCATCACGCCAATCATCGTCAGCAGAAAGAATTCTGCCGAACCGAAAATCAGGATGAGCTGGCGCGCGAAGGGTAGCAGTGCCAAAAGCACGAGCGCGCCGAACACGCCGCCGACAAGGTTGCAGGTATAGCTCGCGCCGATGGCGACCCCGGCCAATCCTTTCTGCGCCATCGGATAGCCATCGAGCACGGTCGCTTGCGCGGATCTGCCGCCGGGGATGCCGAGCAGGATAGAAGGCACCGGCTCCATCAGGTCGGAGGCGGCTTTGTAGAAAATCGCGACGCAGACCACGACCCAGGGGTCGAGGTGGCTGGTGAGACCGAGCAGGATCACGAACACAGGCACGCCGCCTCCGGGCTTCAGCCCGGAGATGACGGCAATTGGCAGGACAATCAGAAAGCCGAGCCATATGCCGGGGCGGGAAAACAATTGTTCCCCGCCCGCCATCATTGCCTCTAGCATCGGCGAACCTTTTCCGACGAACGCGCTTGTGTGGCGGTTCAGAAGTTCCCCATTTCCTTGCGGCCAGGTTGGGAGGGAACTTCTGAACCAAAGCCACACTAGCAACGCTATAGTTTCTAGTGTCCCTTTGAATCCGAAGTTCGCAAGAGTATTTGCAGCATGGTAGGTGCGAACTTCGGATTCGGGACACTAGTCGCCGAGTTGCTTGATGACCGCGACCGACTCCGGCGAGAGGCTGTCGAACAGCTTGAATGCGTCACGCAGTTGCTGCGCCGACCGAGGTGCGTGCTCGTCCTCAAATCCGATCTTGATCATCCGCTCCTTGTATTGCGGCGAGGCCGTCATCTTCATGAAAGCATCCTGCCAGGCCTTCACCACCGGCTCCGGCGTGCCCACCGGCAGGGTCCAGGTCCGCGAGAAGATCGAGCGGATTTCGAGTGCGGCGCGGAACGCCTTCTTCTGCTCCTCACCGGCGCCGATCAGGTCGAGCACTTCATTGACATGCGGCACCGGTCCGCTGTGGCCCAGCGTCTTCAGCCATTCCGGATCGCTTTCGATATCCCACCACAGGATCGGAACGAATTTCTTGCGCGCTTCCTCCGGCGTCTTCAGCAGGTCGGCGTATTCTTTCTTCAGCGAACGCTCGGGGCAGTGCTGAAGGATCGGGATCTCACCCCGCAGATAAGCGGCAAAGATCTCGTTGTTGCCGGAATAGCCCGTAATGATTTTAATCGGGCCCTTGTTCATCTCGATGAAACGCGCGCCCATCGCCGCAGCGCCGCCTGACGGCTCACTCGCCCCGACGTTAAGCTGCTTCTTGGAAGCGATCAGATCTTTCCATGATGTCCATTTATAGGTCTGCGGGTTGACGCAGAGCAGTCGCGATTGCCCACCGCCGGTGGGGCTGCCGATGATGCCGGTCTTGCGCGGATCCCACTCTTTGATGTCGTGCGTTCCAAACAACGCGTCCACCGTGTGCCGCGAATGCAGAACGGTGATTGTCAGCCCATCCGGCTTGGCCTGCATGAAACGCCGCACTTGTGGGATGCCGCCGCCACCTGGAACGTTCTGAACCACGATGCGCGCCGGCTTGCCGGGGAGAAAGTCCCCGAGGATTTCGGTCGAGGCGCGGATCATAATGTCGGCGCCGCTGCCGGCGTTACTGCCGATGATGGTGATGGTCGATCCGGTGAAGAGCTTTTCGAGCTCGGCCTCGGTCTGCGCTGCGGCGCCCGACACGCAGAATGGAGCAACCGCCAATCCGATCAGCCAGGCCCAAAACCGCCGCCGCGGACGAATTGTCGAGCACGAATTCATGGTTCCTCCCAATTGTGGTGATATTTTCAAATCCCGCGGTCAGACGGCTTCGCCATTGGCCATGCCGGTGCGCAGGCCGAGAGCAGAGAGGAATTCGTGCCGCGTCTGCGCCTGATCGCGGAAGGCACCAAGCATCCGGCTCGTCACCATGCTCACGTCGGTCTTGTGCACGCCGCGGGTCGTCATGCACTGATGCGCCGCCTCCACCACCACTGCGACGCCAAAGGGGTTAAGCACCGCTTCCAGGCAGCCGGCGATTTCCGCGGTCATCTTCTCCTGGGTCTGCAGCCGCTTGGCATAGACGTCGACCAGCCGCGCGAGCTTGGAAATGCCGACCACGCGGTTGCGCGGCAGATAGCCGACATGCACGCGCCCGAGCACTGGAGCGATGTGATGCTCGCAGTGGGATTCAAATCGGATGTTGCGCAACAGCACGATCTCATCGTAACCGCCGACTTCCTCGAAGGTGCGCTGTAGATAGTCGCGCGGATCCTGCCCGTAGCCGGAAAACCATTCCTCATAGGCGGCGACGACACGCGCGGGCGTCGCGAGCAGGCCTTCGCGGTCGGGATCATCCCCCGCCCACTGGAGCAGCGTGCGCACCGCCGCTTCCGCCTCGGCGCGCGACGGCTTGATCAGCCTTGCCGCGACGGGCGCGCGCGTCTTCGCCGGCTTTTTTGTTTTCGCGGATTTGGCCATTTCACTTCTCCCGATTGCGGCGCGAGCCGTGGCGCGGCTGTTCATTTACCGGCAGCCGTATCGGAATCCTAGCCACCATGCCTCCGACTGACCCTTTAGGGTCGGACTGGGGACGCAAGTAATTGATATTGCGTCGTAAATTAACGTGCTTCGCGATGAAGGGAATAGCAAGACTCCTTCGTCATGCTGGCGGGCAAGGCGTTTCTGCCGCGTTGCGTTTGAACCCATGCAGCTCAATTTCGCTCTCACTATCGCTTGCGGCGCCCTTTTGGCGGCCGGCGGCCTTGCCGTCTGGCTGTTCTGCCGCAATCGGACGCTGCACGCGCATCTTCGCCGCCTCGAGCAGCGCAATGAGGAGCTTGCGGACCGCAATTGGGAGCTGAGAGAGACCGAGGAGCGGGCGCGCAGCTTCCTGGAAGCGCAAGGCGATTTCATCGTGCGGCGCGACGCCGATGGTTGCATCACTTATGCCAACGACGCCTTTTGCGCGCTGGCCGAGAGCGACCGCGAGGTTTTGCTTGGAAGTTATTTCGCCCTGCCGCTGCTCGAACAAGGCAACAGCGCATTCTCCCCCGATGGCGCGCGGATCTACGACCAGAAGGTCGCAACGGCAGAGGGCCCGCGCTGGATCGCCTGGCGCGAGGTCACCGTGCAACTTGATGGCGGGGCGGAAACTCAGAGCGTCGGACGCGATGTCACCGACCGCACCCAAGCCGAACTGGCACTGGCGGATGCGCGCGACCAGGCCGAAACCGCCAACCGTGCCAAGTCACGCTTCCTCGCCATGGTGTCGCACGAGATTCGCACGCCGCTGAACGGCATTCTCGGCATGGCGGATTTGTTGCTCGACACCACCTTGACGCCGGAGCAGACAACCTATGCCAAGGCGGTGAAAACATCCGGCGACACGCTGCTGTCGCTGATCGAAGAAATTCTCGATTTCTCCAAGATCGAATCCGGAAGGCTCGACCTCGATGCGCGGCCCTTCCCGCTCGTCACGTTGATCGAGGAAGTGGCTGAGTTACTGGCGCCGCGCGCCCAAGCCAAATCGCTGGAGATCGCCGCCTATGTCGATGACCGCCTTCCCGAGCAAGTGATCGGCGACGCCACGCGCCTGCGTCAGGTGCTGCTCAACCTTGCCGGCAACGCGATAAAATTCACCGCCCGCGGCGGCGTTGGCATCGTTGCCGAGCCTGGCGCCTGGCCCGACGAGATCACGATAAGCGTGCGCGACACCGGCATCGGAATCCCCGCCGCGCAACAGGAGCGCATCTTCCGCGAATTCGAACAGGGTGACGACGGACCCGCGCGCAAGTTCGGCGGCACTGGCCTCGGCCTCGCCATTTCCCGGCGCATCGTCGAGCGCATGGGCGGCGGTATTTCCGTGGAGAGCGCACCTAGCGCGGGCTCGACCTTCTCTTTCACCATTCCGCTCGCGGGCATCGCGGAGAGCGCCGCCTTTACGGCCCCGGACTTGGCAGGCAGGGCCATGCTGATCGTTACCGCCGGAGCAATCGAAGCCTCGCTGCTCGCGCGCCGGCTCGGTCGTTGGGGCGCCGGGACCTGCGCGGTGACGGAAGAGCGGGTCGCGGGGGCTCTGCTGCTCGAGCGCAAATGGGATGCCATGCTGATCGACCACGCACTGGGCGCAACAGCGATCCAGTCGCTGCTCGCAAGCGCCGGGCACAATGTGCAGCAACGCATCATTCTCATTCCACCCAGCGCCCGACACGAACTCCCGGAGCTGAAGCAGGCGGGCATCACCAGTTACCTGATCAAGCCGGTGCGTGCGGCCTCACTGGCGGCGCGGCTGCTGGCTGCTCCCGATCACGCGGGCGAACAGGCTGACGCCGACGGGCAGACCGAATCTACCGCGCGCCCACGGCCGGGCAAGACGCTGGCGATCCTGGTAGCCGAAGACAACGACATCAACGCGCTGCTCGCGCGCGCCTTGCTGGCAAAGCTCGGTCACCGGCCGGCCGTTGTCGCCAGCGGCGCGGCGGCGATCGAGTCCTGGCAGGCGGCGCAGGCCGCCGGCGCGCCTTACGACCTGCTGCTGATGGACCTGCACATGCCCGGCATCGACGGCTTCGAAGCCACGGCGCGCATCCGCGCCGTCGAAGCCGAGCGCGGCAGCCATCGCACCCGCATCGTCGCGCTCACCGCCAATGCCTCGGCGGAGGACCGCGAGGCTTGTCTCGCAGCCGGCATGGATGGTTTCGTCACCAAGCCGCTCGATCGCGAAAAGCTGGCCGAAATGCTGGCGACATCGCTAGATGCCCGAGCAGCGTAACCCGGCGGCTCCGCTTCATTGTCGGATCGGCGGGACCGTTGCCGGAATCTTCTCGCCCGCGGCGACCCATTCCTCCCAGGCCTGCATGCGCAATCCGAGCCGATCATAATATACGCGAATAGCCGTCGCTGCCCCGCACGACGGCACTGGGCATGACGGCTTCGACTAGAGCCTTCGAAGCGCCACTTCCTCGACCAGGTGACTTTCGCTCTTTTGCAGGATGAGGTCGGCGCGCTGCCGCGTGGGCAAAATATTATCGTGCAGATTGACGAGATTGATACGCTTCCAGATCGAGGTCGCCACCTCGACCGCGTCGGCGTCCGACAATTTTGAATAGCGGTGGAAATAGGATTTTGGATCGGCGAAGGCGGTGACGCGCAGCGTGAGGAAGCGATCGACATACCAGGACAGCAACACGTCTTCACTCGCGTCGAGATATACCGAAAAATCAAAAAAATCCGAGACGAAGGGAATCGCCTTGCCGTCGCGCGGCGGGCGTCCGGTCTGCAGCACGTTGAGCCCTTCGACGATCAAGATGTCGGGGCGGTCGATTTCCACCCATTGGTTTGGAATCACATCATAGATGAGATGCGAATAGATCGG
>JAXDOO010000497.1:0-2767 GCA_034668865.1 Alphaproteobacteria bacterium | reverse complement strand
CTCGGTGCCTACTTTGCTCGGTGTCGGCGTGGAATATATCGGGTCGGCGGTCAGCTATTTCGAGCGCATGCGCCAGATCGAAGAAACCTCCGAGCATATCATCGTGCTGGCAGGGCCGATCTCCTATCTGCTGGCCTCCGACGCTTTCGATGCCACCCTCGAAGAAATCTTGCGCGAAAGCGTCCCGGACGGGACCGATGGCCGCAAGCGGGCGCTCGAACAAGTTGACGACGTGATGGCGGTGCTGCGCCAGCGCAAGGAGAGTTACCGCAAGCGGAAACCGGGGATCGTCAATCTCATCGCCGCCTCCGAAATGGAGCATTTCCTGCGCAACGGGCTGGTCGGCCGTCTGGACCTGCCGGACAAGGCCCGTGCCGCGCGCCGCGAACTGGCTCGCGCCGAGGCCGAGCATTTCACCGCGTTGATGGCGGACGAGCCGATCGGGGTGCAGATCGGCATCGTGCCCGACACCCTGCCCCATGCCAGCTTCCAGATCTTCCGGCAGCCGGACCGGCATATCCTGGCGCTCAGTCCGTTCCGCCTCGGTGAGCAGCCCAATATCCGGGTCGGCGTGGCCATGATCACGTCGGCTCCGGAAGCGCTGGCGCTGCACGACAAGATGGCCAAGGAACTGTGGCACCGGGCCATCAAAGGTCCCGCCGCGGTGCGTCTGATGCGCGATTTGATCGACCGGCAGGGTCGGTAAGCACCGCAATGCCCTGATATAACTCGTGAAATTGCCTGTGTTCAAAAATTGGAAAAAATATTGATTTTGGAACAGCGGTCGCTAAGTTAGACCCTGGCAATCAAAACAGGCTTAACGCCGCATGCAATCGCAGCCCTTCGCCTCGGCGCCTTTCGTAGTGGGAAAAAGCGCCCCTTCGCCGGCCGACGCGCATATCCCGTTGGAAGAAACGCTCTGCCCGATCGTCGCCCACGATTGGATCAACAGCGAATACAAGCATCTCACTGTCGAGGCTTCCCCCAAGGCGCTGGCGGTCAAGCCGGGGCAGTTCTTCAACATGCTCTGTCCGTCCGCCGATGGCGGGGAACTGTGGCTGCGGCGCCCGCAGAGCGTCTACCGCATCGACCGCGCCAATGGCCGCCTCGAATTCCTTTACAAATGCGTCGGCCGCGGCACGCGCGGGCTCGCGACCCTGCAGCCTGGCGAGCAGCTCAACATCGTCGGACCCTTGGGCGTTGGCTTCGCGCTGCGTCCGGAATGGAAAAACGTCGTGGTGCTTGGGCGCGGCGTCGGTCTCGCCACCATGGCGCCGATCTCGCAGCTTGCCGCCGACAGCGGCGCCGGCGTCACCGCCATTCTGAGTGCGCGCAGCGCGGAATTCGCCATGGCGGCCGATCTTTTCGAAAAGGTCGGGCAGGTCATTCCGGTGCTCGATACCGACGGCACCAGCGCGGTCGAGAATGTGGAAGCGATCTTGAACAAGCTGATCGCGGAAAAGCGCGCCGACGCTTTCTACACCTGTGGCTCAAATCGCCTGATGCAGCTGATGAAGAAGCTCGGCCAGGAGCACAACATTCCAGGCCAGGTGGCGATGGAGCAGATCATGGCCTGTGGGCTCGGGCCCTGCTACGTCTGCGTGCGCACATTCGAGGTCGGCGGCAAGAAGGAATTACGCCGGGTTTGCATCGAAGGCCCGGTATTCGATCTGCAGGAGGCTCTCGGATGGTAGACATGTCGGTGAAGATCGGGAGCGTCACGCTCAACAATCCGATCATGCCCGCCTCCGGCGCGTTCTCGACCGAGATCGCCCAGGTGATGGACATCAATCGTCTCGGTGCTCTGGTCACCAAGACCGTCTCGCGCGACTACCGCATCGGCAACCCGCCGCCGCGCGTGGCCGAGCTGGAAGCGGGCATGATCAATTCGATCGGCCTGCCCGGTAAAGGCATCAAGTATTTCCTCGAGCACCAGCTTCCGGACTATGCGCGGTTCGCGCCGCCGATCGTCGCCAATATCACGGCCACCACCGCCGACGACTTCGCGGCGATGGCGCGCGAGGTGAGCCTGCCGGATGTCGACGTGGTCGAGATGAACATCTCCTGCCCCACGCGGGAACCGGGCGGCGGCAATTTCGCCCTGCACGAAGACCACACTTACGAAATCGTGCGCCGTGTGCGGGCGGCAACCGACAAGCCGCTCTGGGCCAAGCTCTCGCCCAATGCCGGCGAGATCGATCTGGTGGCCAAGGCCGCGGAAAAGGGCGGCGCCGACGCGCTCACCATCTCCAACACCCTGCTGGGCCTGAAGATCAATACCGAGACGTTCCGCCCGGCCATCGGCAACGGCTATGGCGGGATTTCCGGGCCCGGCATCAAGCCGATCATCCTGCGCATGGTGCATCAGTGTTCGAAGGCGGTGAAGATCCCGATCATCGGCTGCGGCGGCATCATCAAAGTCGAGGACGTGGTCGAATATATGCTGGCCGGCGCCAGCGCCGTGATGATCGGCTATCTCACCTTCCGCAATCCGAGCGGCATGATCGCCATCATCGATGGGCTGGAGCAATGGTGCGCCAAGCGCGGCTTCGCGCGGGTCGCCGATCTGACCGGCGCGATGATCTACGACAAGCCGGCGGAAACCTTCGCTGCGGCGGCCGCTCCCATCGGCTAGCATGAGACGGCTGCGGGCCGTCCTGGCCCGCCGGGCAAGGCCATGACCACACGTATCACCATCCGCAAACCCGACGACTGGCATTTGCATGTGCGCGACGGCGCCATGCTGAAGGCGGTGCTGCCGTTCACC
>JAXDOO010000496.1:0-2527 GCA_034668865.1 Alphaproteobacteria bacterium | reverse complement strand
CTGCGCGGCTACTGGAAGGCAAGACCGTGGGCATTCTCGGCATCGGCGCGATTGCCGAAGTGCTGGCGCCGCGCTGCCGGATGATGGGCATGCGCGTCATCGGCATCACGTCCTCGCCGCGCGATGTCGCGGGCTTCGACAGCATGGTAAGGCGCGACGATCTGGCCCAAGTCGTGCGCGATCTCGATTATTTCGTTCTGCTCACGCCGTATTCCAAAGATACTCATCATCTGGTCGATGCGCGCGTGCTCGCCGCCATGAAGCGCGACGCCTATTTGATCAATCTGGCGCGCGGCGGCGTGGTGGACGAGGACGCGCTGCTGGAGGTGCTGCGCTTCGGCGGGATTGCCGGGGCGGCGCTCGACGTATTCTCCCAGGAGCCGCTGCCGCAGGATCATCCGTTCTGGACGCTGCCGAATGTACTGATCACGCCGCATGTCGGCGGCTTCAACGACGGCTATGCGCGCCAGGCGATTCCGCTGGTGCTTGAAAACATCCGCCGCTTTGTCGCCGACGATGTGCATAACATGCTGAACGTGGTGCAGCGTTGAACTGCGCCAGGATCGTCTTAATGAACGGGGTTGAATACTTTCGGGCGACACCATCAACAGCAAATGGACCTACGCCAATGCTCTAACTTTGCGTCCGCTTTCGCGGCATTGCGGGAGCGCGTGGATATGTTACCTTGACTGCCTCGGTCGCGAATGACCCGAGACTGCGGCGGAGTACCGTAGCCACTTGCGTCAAGCGCCGACGGCGCTACGACACCAAGCGCCTAGTTGCGAAGATCAAGTTCGAGGTGCCGCTCGGAGCTTCCTCACTGAGATCAATGGAAAATACAAGCTTCACTCGCATTCGGGAGAATAGCGATGATTTCCAACTCTCATTCCAAGTTACCCGCACTGCAGCGTTGTTTGCTCCTTAGCGCACTGGCTGCAATAGGTTGCTCAGCGGCCGGCGCACCATCGGCCCACGCCCAATCGAGCACGGCGCAGATCACCGTCCTCTACGATGCCTTCGGCAAGACCTCGACGATGAAGAAAGACTGGGGGTTTTCTGCGCTCATTGAATATGGCGGCAAGCTCATCTTATTCGATACCGGCAATAATGCGGAGAACTTCGCGCACAATGTCGCGGCCAAGGGTGTCGACCTTACGAAGCTGGACTTCGCGGTTATCTCCCATCGTCACGGCGACCACACCAGCGGCTTAAACCACCTTCTGAAGGTCAACCCGACCGCGAAGATTTACGCGCCGCAGGAGAACTTCGGTGTGTTTGGTGCGGCCTTGCCAGGCACTTTCTACAGACGCAACGAGTCGCTCTCTTCGGAAATGCGATATTACGACGGGAAGCCGCCGGAGACGCTTCGTTTCGGCAGCCCGTGGCCTGAAGGCAACTTCACTTGGGTGACCAAGACGACCGAGGTTGCGCCGGGCTTCCATCTCATCCTGTTGAACGGCACTTGGGGTGCCGACCTGGAAGTGAAGGAAATCGCACTGGCGATCGACACGCCCGACGGGATCGTTCTCGTTGTGGGGTGCAGCCATCCAACCATCGAAAAGATCGTCGAGGCGGCCAAGAGTGCGACCAACAAGCCGATACATCTTGTCTTGGGCGGCACTCATTTGTTGCCGGCGAATGATGGCCAGATCAGGACCATAGCGGCTTCGCTGCGTGATAACTTGAACGTGCGCTTCATCGCTCCGGCTCACTGCACCGGCGAACCCGCCTTTGCAATTTTGAAGGAGAGTTTCGGCGATCGGTACCTATATGCTGGCCTCGGGACGACACTGTTGCTGGGGCCGAAAGTGACGGTGAAAGCGGAAGCGGGGCAGCCGAACAGGCAGGCGATGGATGCGGAAGACTTGCGCAGCTACCGCGAAGCGATGATGCAAGGGCCCTTGCGGGCTCTACTCGGCGGGAACAAGCGTCTGGCGGGAGCGCGCCAATAACTGCCAGCTAAGATCGTGTCGTCTTAAATCCAACCTCGTTGGGGCGGTGCCGGGCCTGGGCAAATCCGGAAGCCCGGAAGTGGGAACATCGCGTCGTTTCGCTGCGCTGCAATGGTTCGTGGGCTATCAGGCAGCGCGGACTTTCGCAAGCCGTCCGCGCGGACTGTTTATCAGTTCACGCCCTGTTATTTCGTCTGGAACGCCAGATTATCACCAAGCTCGCCCTGAACGACCGGCAGGGTCATTGATCCCACTTGTGCAATGCTGATCGTCACTTCGTCGCCTGCCGCGAGCGGGCCGACGCCCGCCGGCGTGCCGGTCGCGATGATGTCGCCGGGATAGAGCGTCATCACCGATGACGCCATCGCGATCATATTGGGAATGTCGAGAATGAGGTCGCTGGTATTGGCCTTCTGTTTGACGACGCCATTGACCGTCAGCTGCAGATCGAGATTGGCGGGATCGGAGATTTCATCCGCGGTGACGATGTAGGGGCCGATCGGACAGAATGTATCGAACGACTTGCGCATGACGCGCTCCTGCTCGCCGCGCACCGTCATGTCCATCAGGCAGGC
>JAXDOO010000495.1:0-23525 GCA_034668865.1 Alphaproteobacteria bacterium | reverse complement strand
GCGTCGAGAATCCAGTTGCCGCTGTCGGTGACGAAAGTCTTGCCGTCCTTGCCCTGACGGAGCTTCACCACGCCGCTGGCGCCTGCCGCCTTCTCGATCTTCGCGCGCGTGGCGGCGAGCCCGAAGGGCACCACTTCAATCGGCAAGGGAAAGCGTCCGAGCTTGGCAACCCATTTGCTTTCGTCGGCGATGACGATCATGCGCGTAGAAGCTGCCGCCACAATTTTCTCCCGCAGCAATGCGCCGCCGCCGCCCTTGATCAAAGCGAGGTCGGGGCCGATCTCGTCGGCGCCGTCGATGGTGAGATCGAGCTGCGGGGTTTCATCCAACGTCGTGATCGGGATGCCCAGGCGCTCGGCCTGCTCGCGCGTCGCCTCTGACGTCGGCACGCCGACCACTTGGCAGCCTTCGCGCATGCGTTCCGCCAGCAACTGTAAAAAGTGTTTCACGGTCGAGCCGGTGCCCAGCCCAAGCTTCATGCGCGGCTCTACGAACTGCACCGCGCGCGCGGCGGCTTCTCGTTTCTGCGCTTCAGGGTCCATCTCGGTCCGGAGGAGCTCTCATGCGGGTGCTTCGTTCTATCGGGCTTCGCGGCCGCGTCATAGCCGAAAGGGCAAGCGATCCGCCGATTTGCGGGAGAATCCAGGCGCGCATCCTTGCCTTAGCTGCAGGCAGCGGCTAGCGATCAGTATCATGGCCGGCACGAATTCCGCCCCTACAATTGTTTTCGATCTGGACGGAACGCTGGTGGATACCGCGCCCGATCTTGTTGACACCCTCAATATCATCCTCGCGCGCGAAGGCCTGCCGCCGGTGCCCTTTGAGAGGGCGCGCAACATGATCGGCGGCGGGGCAAGAACTCTGATCGAGCGCGGCTTACAGGGGGAAGGTCGGCCCGGAATCGCCGCCGAGGTCGATCGTCTCTACACCGATTTCGTCGCTCATTACGGCGACCATCTGGCCGACCGCTCGCAGCCCTTTCCAGGCGCTATCGCTGCAATCGAGCAGCTCGCCGCGCGCGGCTGCCGGTTCGCGATCTGCACCAACAAGCTGGAATGGCTGTCGGTGCGTTTGTTGGAAGCGCTTGGCATCTCCGGGCATTTCTCCGCCATCTGCGGGCAGGACACCTTTGGCGTGCAGAAGCCCCACCCGCAGATTTTACTGCAGACGATTCGCAAGGCAGGTGGCCAATCGGGCCGTGCGGTGATGGTTGGCGACAGCATCACTGACATCGAGGTCGCCCGAGCAGCCAAGGTGCCGGTGATAGCGGTGGATTTTGGCTACACGGAAACGCCGGTCTCGGCCCTTGAGCCGGACGTGGTAATCGGCGATTTCGGCAAGTTGCCAGCGGCTGTGGGCAAGCTGTTCGGCTTCAATAGCTGAGTTCGGCCTTTATTTGGCCGAATATCGGGATGGAAACTGTGCGGGAAAAGTAGACTAAAATTGGCTATTTCGGATTGGGAAAGTCTTCAACTGCGTTTTAGTGCTAAAATGCTGGCGAACTGCCGTGATTCTGGCCGGCTAGGGGATGGCCGCGGCGCCTTTCCCTTCTTTGCGAGTTCCCGAAAGCGGCCAAAAGCGCAATGGACGGTGCTGACATGAACCGAGTTTTCGTGATCGTAGCCTCTGGCCTGGCCCTCGCCGGCTGCACTTCTGGCGGAACTGACTGGCTTCCTAAATTCGAGCCGGCGCCGGTCAGTATCCAGTTCCAGTCAGAACCCGCGGGCGCCGAGGCCAAGACCTCCACGGGAGGAAGCTGCCAGACCCCCTGCGCCGTCAGCGTGCCGCCGGACAAGGAATTCTCGGTCACCTTCTCGCTCGCCGGCTACCAGCCGCAGACCGTTCCCGTCCAGTTGACCAAGCCAGAAGGGGTCGAAACCGCGCTCCAGCCCAATCCTGTTGCGGTAGAATTGGCCACCGCCGCCAAGACTCCGCCCAAGCGCAAACCAACCTCGAGAGCCGCGACCACTTCGTCCGTGTCCAAGCCTGCCGCCGCGAGACCCGTTGCGCCGCGCCCTGCTGCGGCTGCCCCCGCGCCTGCCGCCACCACGCCGGCGACAGATCCCTGGCCTGCGGTCCGCTAAGCTCCAAGACGGTCAAATCCGCTAAAGTCAGGGCGCTGCACCGCCGCCCAATGGCGAAGCATGGGCTACTGGACGATATGGCGGTAATCCGCCAGACTCCCCACATAAAGGGCTCTTCCGAAACAGGCGGCGAAGGCACCAGCATGGCCGAAGGCGTGCATCTCGCGGACTTGGACGATCGCGGAAATCCCGCGACCCAGACCATGATCGACCCTTTCGGGCGGGCGATTTCCTACCTGCGCGTGTCGGTGACCGACCGCTGCGACTTCCGCTGCGTCTATTGCATGTCCGAGAACATGTCGTTTCTGCCCAAGGCCGATCTCCTCACGTTGGAAGAGTTGGATCGCCTCTGCACGGCCTTCATTGTCAAAGGCGTGCGCAAGCTGCGCCTGACCGGCGGCGAGCCGCTCGTCCGGCGTGGAATCATGACGCTGTTCTCCTCGCTCTCGCGGCATCTGCGCGCGGGCACGCTCGATGAGCTGACGCTGACAACCAACGGCTCGCAGCTGCCGAAATACGCGGCAGAGCTGAAAGACTACGGTGTGAAGCGCATCAACGTGTCGCTCGACACGCTCGATCCTGACAAATTCCGCGCCATCACCCGCTGGGGCGAACTGGACAAAGTGATCGCTGGCATCGACGCGGCGCAGGCGGCCGGTCTGCAGGTGAAGATCAACGCTGTGGCGCTGAAGGGCGTCAACGAAGACGAGATGCCCGCGCTGGTGGAATGGGCGCATGGCCGCGGCATGGACATTACCTTGATCGAGGTGATGCCGCTGGGCGACGTCGGCGAAGGCCGGCTCGAGCAATATCTGCCGCTGTCGATGGTGCGCGCGCGGCTGGCGGAGCGTTTCACCCTCGAGGACATCGACTACCGCACCGGCGGCCCGGCGCGTTATGCGCAGGTGAAAGAAACCGGCGGCCGCCTCGGCTTCATCACGCCGATGACGCATAACTTCTGCGAAAGCTGCAACCGCGTGCGCATCACTTGCACCGGCACGCTCTACATGTGCCTAGGCCAGGAAGATGCCGCCGACCTGCGCGCACCGCTGCGCGCCTCCGAAGGCAATGAACTGGTTTATCGCGCCATCGACGAAGCGATTTTGCGCAAGCCCAAGGGTCATGACTTCGTCATCGACCGCCGTCACAAGCGCCCTGCCCTTGTCCGCCATATGAGCGTAACCGGCGGCTGATTTCCTCCGTTCGTGGCACCTTGGCCTTGCTCAAGCACGGCTGGAATCCGATAAGGTGCCGAAGAATGGGCGCTTACGCGCTAGCCATCTGGGGGATGGATTGCGGGGGCTTCTCAAATTCAGCCGCGGCATCGACTGGATAAACGCCCAGTTCGGCATTATCGCCACCTGGCTGGTGCTGATCGCCTGCCTGGTCAGCGCGGGCAATGCCGCCAGCCGCTATCTCTTTAGCGAAAGCTCGAACGGCTGGCTGGAAGCGCAGTGGTATATGTTCGCCGCCATCGTGCTGCTTGGTGCGCCTTATACCCTGCGCATGAACGAGCATGTTCGCGTCGATCTCATTTACGGCTCGGCCAGCGAGCGCACGCGCATCTGGATCGACATCATCGGCGGGCTGCTCTTCCTCATCCCGATCTGCGCGATCCTGATCTATTTCACCTGGCCGTGGTTCGTTCAGTCCTGGAAGATCCATGAGATCTCGTCCAGCGCAGGTGGCCTCGTGCGCTGGCCCGTGAAATTGCTGCTTCCGGTCGGCTTCGGCCTGATGATTCTGCAAGGCATCTCCGAAATCATCAAACGCGTCGCCGCGCTGCTGCATGTGATCGAAGACGATTTCGCTTACGAAAAGCCGCTGCAATGAGTTTCATTCGCGACAACATGGCGCCCCTGATGTTTGGGGGAATGGTGCTGTTCATGTTGGTCGGCTATCCGGCGGCTTTCTCGCTCGCCGCTACCGGGCTGTTTTTCGGTTTCATCGGCATCAAGGTCGGGCTCATCCATCCCGATTTTCTTGGCAACCTCACCTATCAATTATTCGGCGTGCTCTCGAACGAGTTGTTGCTGGCGATCCCATTTTTCACCTTCATGGGCGCGATCCTTGAGCGCAGCGGACTGGCGGAGGATCTTCTGGAATCCATCGGCCAGCTCTTCGGCCGGGTGCGCGGCGGATTGTCTTATGCGGTGATCATCGTCGGCGCGATCCTGGGGGCCATCACCGGCACCGTGGCTGCCTCGGTGATCGCGATGGGCGTGATCGCCATGCAGCCGATGCTCAAGCATGGTTATTCCGTGCGGCATACCATGGGCGTGATTGCCGCCTCCGGCACCATCACCCAGCTCATTCCGCCGTCATTGGTACTCATCGTGCTGGCGGATCAGCTCGGCCGTTCGGTCGGCGACATGTATGCCGGCGCCATCGGCCCAAGCCTGATCCAGATCGCCCTTTTCGGCGCCTTCGTATTCATCCTCAGCATTTTTCGCCCGAAAACGGTCCCGGCCTTGCCGCGCAACGCCCGCACCCTGCAAGGCTGGGCCTTAGTGGTGAAATGCCTGCGCGGCATCGTGCCTTCGCTTGGCCTCATCTTCCTCGTCCTGGGCACGATCTTCCTGGGACTCGCTGCGCCGACCGAAGCCGGGGCCATGGGCGCGATTGGCGCCATCGCGCTTGCCCTGTTCAACCGCACCTTCAGCTATGCGCTGCTCTATCAGGCCATGGCGACCACCATGCGCATCACCGCCATGGTGGTTTTCATCCTGATCGGCGCGCGCGTGTTCAGCCTGGTGTTCCAGGGCGTCGGCGGAAAGGAATGGATCGAGAACTGGCTGACCGCGCTGCCGGGCGGGCAGATCGGCTTCCTGATTTTCGTCAACCTCTTCATCTTCTTCATCGCCTTCTTCCTGGATTTTTTTGAGATCGCCTTCATCATCGTTCCGCTGCTGGCGCCGGTGGCAGCCAAGCTCGGGATCGATCTGGTCTGGTTCGGCGTGCTGATCTGCGCCAATATGCAGACCAGCTTCATGCATCCGCCCTTTGGCTACGCGCTGTTCTATTTGCGCGGGATCGCGCCGCCCTCGATCAAAACCTCGGACATCTATTGGGGTGCGGTGCCGTGGGTCTGCCTACAGCTTGTCTTGGTGCTGGTACTGATTTTCTGGCCGGAATCGGTCACGCACTGGATTAGCAAGCCGGCACTGCTCGATCCAAACAAGGTATTTGAATTGCAGCAGCCGGACCTGCCGCCGCCGCTCTATTTTGGGGACTAGAGCATGATCGCGAAAAATGCGAACCGGTCTTCACAAAAATCATATCAAACAAAAGCCCGCATCAGCCGCGCGGCCGCGTGCGGATCAGGTAATTGTCGTAGGAATATTCTGCGACCTGCCACCACAGATATTGATCATTGCGAAAGGCGAGCGTCGACTCCCACGCCGCTTTGAACGCGGGATTGGTTTTCGACACTTCGTCATACATTTCCAGCGCAGCCTTCAGCGAGGCGTCCATCACAGCGGGCGGGAAAGGCCGCATCTGCGTGCCCTGAGCGAGCAGGCGCTTCAGCGCCGGCGGATTGGAGGCATCGTACTTCGCCAGCATCCAGCCATTGGTCATTTCCGATGCCGTGCGCAGGATCGATTTGTAGGTGGGCGTCAGCTGTTCCCAGCTTTTCAGGTTGATGAAGTTGTGCAGCATGGCGCCGCCTTCCCACCAGCCAGGAAAGTAATAGTAAGGCGCGACCTTGCTCAGGCCCAGTCGTTCGTCGTCATAGGGCCCGGCCCATTCCGCGGCGTCAATGGTGCCCTTCTCCAGCGCCGCATAGAGATCGCTGCCCGCGAATTGCTGCGGCACCACACCGAGCTTTGCCATCACCAGACCGGCATAGCCGCCGATCCGCATCTTCAAGCCGTTGAGGTCGGCGGGTTCCTTGATCTCCTTGCGGAACCAGCCGCCCATCTGGCAGCCGGTGTTGCCGCAGGGAATGCCGTAGACATTGTATTCTTTGTAAAGCGCATTCATCAGGTCCATGCCGCCGCCGAAGAACATCCAGGCGTTCTGCATGCGGGCGTTCAGCCCGAAGGGCACGGCGGTGCCGAAGGCAAAGGTCGGATCCTTGCCGACATAGTAATAGGAGGCGGTGTGGCACATTTCGACATTGCCGTTTTGCACGGCGTCGAGCGCCTGCAATCCCGGCACGATCTCGCCGCTGGCAGAAACCCGGATCTGGAATTTGTTGTCGGTGGCTTCCGCCACCGCCTTGGCGAAAACTTCCGCACCGCCGTAAAGCGTATCGAGCGATTTCGGATAGCTCGAGGTCAGCCGCCATTTTAGCACGGGCGAGGACTGGGCGATCGCTGGCTTGGCGAGGGCTGTTGCAGTGAGGCCTGCGCCGGCTGCGGTGAGGAATTGCCGCCGTTTCATGGTGCGCTCCAAAAATTCTTGCGTCGCGTCAGCCGCGTCGGCGCGAACGGATCATGAAGTTGTCGTAGCTGAATTCGCCCACCTGCCACCAGATGTATTCCGCATTGCGGAAGTTGGTCATCGACTCATAGATATTCTTGAAGTCCGCATTGGCCGCCGCGGCTTCCGCGTTCACTTCGTTGGAAGCCTTCAGGCAGGCGTCCATGATCGCTTCGGTGAAGGGGCGTAGCTCGACACCACTATTGAGCAGCTTGCGCAAGGCCACCGGATTGCGGGCATCATATCTCGCCGTCATCTCCACATTGGCGAGGCCGGCTGCCGCCGTCAGCATCGCTTGGTAGCTCTTCGGCAACGCACTCCATTTCGCCGTGTTGATGAAGAAATGCAGCGCCGCGGCGCCTTCCCACCAGCCCGGGTAATAATAATATTTTGCCACCCGGTGGAGACCGAGCTTTTCGTCGTCGTGCGGGCCAACCCATTCGGCGGCGTCAATCGTACCTTTCTCCAGCGCCTGATAGATGTCGCCGCCGGCGATCTGCTGCGGCACGCCGCCTAATTTCTCGATGATCTTGCCCGCCCATCCCCCGATGCGGAATTTCAGGCCTTGGAAATCCGAGGGCTCCCTGATCTCCTTGCGGAACCAGCCGCCCATCTGCGTGCCGGTATTGCCGCCCACGAGGCCATAGAGATTGAATTTCTGCCCGAACTCGTTGAGCAGCTTCATGCCGTCGCCGTCATAGAACCAGGCATTCTGCTGGCGCGTATTCAGACCGAATGGCACGGCGGTATAGAGGCAGAAGGTCGGATCCTTCCCGACGAAATAATATCCGGCGGTGTGGCACATCTCGACCGTGCCGCTCTGCACCGCATCCACCGCCTGCAAGGCGGGCACGATCTCGCCGCCGGCGAAAATCTGAATCTGAAATTTGTTGTCGCTCGCCTCGGCGACGTATTTCGACAAGGTTTCCGCGGCTCCGTAGAGCGTCTCAAGCGATTTCGGAAAGCTCGAAGTCAGACGCCACTTGATCGTGGGCGCGGATTGGGCGATCGCCGGTTTGGCAATGGCTGTCGCGGCAGCACCCATGCCGGCTGCTTGCAGAAACTGGCGACGCTTCATCTACCGGCCTCCCCTAGTCGCAATCCGCGGCCAAGCTAAATCCGGCTCCCGGGTGCCGCAAGGCAAGGGATGCCGGCACGAAGTTTTATGCTTCGATCACGATTTTCGGCGCGGCGTGGCTGTCGCTCGGCTGGCCGAGCTGGTCGCGAATTTTCGCCGCGATATCGCGATAGATTTTAGCATGCGAGCTGTCCGGCTCAGTCGCGACCACCGGCAGGCCAGCATCCGACTTCTCGCGGATCGTCATGTGCAATGGCACTTCGCCGAGGAACGGCACATTCATGCGCTCGGCCTCCCGACGTGCGCCGCCATGGCTGAAAATATCTGAGCGCTCGCCGCAGCTCGGACACAGGAAGTAACTCATATTCTCCACGATGCCGAGGATCGGCACATTGACGCGGCGGAACATGGCGACGCCGCGACGCGCATCGATCAGCGCAAGGTCCTGTGGCGTGGAAACGATCACGGCGCCCTTGAGCGGCACCTGTTGGGCCATCGTGAGCTGCGCATCGCCGGTGCCCGGCGGCATGTCCACCACCATGATGTCAAGCTCGCCCCACTCCACCTCGCGCAACATCTGCGTCAGCGCCGACATCACCATCGGCCCGCGCCAGATCATCGGCGTTTCCTCCTCGATTAGGAAGCCGATGGACATGACCGTCAGGCCGTAACGCGAGATCGGTTTCAGCCGGGTGCCGCCCAGCGACTGCGGGCGCTCGCGAATGGACAGCAGTTTTGGAATGGAAGGACCGTAAATGTCGGCGTCAAGTACGCCGACTTTCAGCCCGAGATCGCGCAAGCCGAGCGCCAGGTTGACGGCGGTGGTCGATTTGCCGACGCCACCCTTGCCCGACGCGACGGCAATGATCGCCTTCACCCCGGGAGGCGCCTGCGCCGCCTGGGGCGCCGCAGGCCCGCTTGGCCGCGCGCCGGGCGCTGCCGCTTTCGGCGCCGGGCCGCCTGCCCGCTCTGCCGTCAGCGCGATCAGCACCGACTGCACGCCCGGCACCGCGCGCACCGCCTGTTCGGCGCGGTTTCGTACCGGCTCCCAAGCCTTCACCGCGGCGGCATCGACGGTCATGGAAAAGAACACTTTGCCGTCGCTGACCACGATCTCTGACAGGGTACCGCTCTGCGGCAGGGGGCGGCCGTCGGGAGCCGGAATCCGGTCCAGGCTCGCGAGAATCTGCTCTTGACTTACGGGCATCATGCATCCTTGCAGATAGGCTGCGCACCATACGACGCGCGCCGGTGCCTGTCATTGCGTCCGAACGGATGGGTTGACGGCATCCGCGCTCCCGTCGCAATGAAATCAGCAATGGCATAGCTGCGGGAGGAAATGATGGCGAAGGTTGCTTTTCTTGGCCTGGGGGTCATGGGCTATCCGATGGCCGGCTATCTCAAGAACAAAGGCGGGCATGAGGTGACTGTCTATAACCGCACCACGGCCAAGGCCGACAAATGGGTGGCACAGCATGGCGGCAAGCGGGCAGCGACGCCGCGTCAGGCAGCCGAGGGCCAGGACTTGGTCATGGCCTGCGTGGGAAACGATGCTGATCTGAGGGAAGTTGCCTTAGGCCAGGATGGCGCTTTCTCCGGAATGAAAAAAGGCGCCGTCTTCGTCGACCACACTACTGCATCGGCGGAAATCGCGCGCGAACTTTTCGCGGAAGCCAAGACTCGCGGCTTTGCCTTCGTCGATGCACCCGTATCGGGCGGACAAGCCGGCGCGGAAAACGGCGCGCTCACGGTGATGTGCGGCGGGGAGGATGCCGCCTTCAAGCGGGCGGAAACGGTGATCGCCGCCTATGCCAAGGCCTGCAACCTGCTCGGCCCCGTCGGCTCCGGCCAGCTCGCCAAGATGGTGAACCAGATTTGCATCGCCGGGCTGGTGGAAGGCCTCGCGGAAGGATTGCATTTTGCCAAGCGCGCAGGGCTCGACATCGAAAAGCTGATCGCCACCATTTCCAAGGGTGCGGCCCAAAGCTGGCAGATGGAAAACCGCTACAAGACCATGACCGAGGGAAAATTTGATTTCGATTTCGCGGTGGACTGGATGCGCAAGGATCTCGGCATCTGCCTCGCGGAAGCCAGGCGCAACGGTGCAAATCTGCCGGTCACGGCACTGGTCGACCAGTTCTACTCAGAAATACAGAAGATGGGCGGCAAGCGCTGGGACACGTCGAGCCTGATTGCGCGGCTGGAACGGTGACGCTTTGCTCTCGCCGTTATCCTGATCAGGATGAAGCGAACTGCTTGGGGGCTCTCAGCCCGGCTCCAGGCCCTTTTCCCTAAATACCTCCCCGGCCTCGGTTGTAAGGAGGAAATCCACCAGCGCTTTGGATGACAAAGCATCTTTGGTCGCCGGCATGATCGCCACTGCAAACACGAGAGTCTCCTGCAGATCACCAGGCAGCGGACCCACGATGTCAATGCCTGCGACCGGCATCAGGACCTGCAACAAACTCATGCCGATCTCAGCCTCGCCGTTGGCAACTCGGACACCGCTGTCGCCGGCGGTGCCGCGGACCGTCTTTGCCTCCACTTCACTAGCAATCCCCAGGAGTTCGAGCACCTTGCCGATGTGCTCACTACCCGCACCTCTGCCATAAGTAATCGACTTGGCAGCGAGCAGCGCGCGCCTAAAGGCCTCGGGTGTTGAGATGTCAGGTTTGGGTGTGCCTTTTCGAACGGCGACAGCCATTCCGGAGCGAGCCAACGGACGCACGCCGTCCGCGTTCACTGTGCGGCTTCTTGCTAAGTCATCCATTCCCTGCTTCGGAAGAATGATGACATCAAACGTTTCGCCGCCTTGCACGAGCTTCATGGCCGCTCCAAGAGGGGCGAACGTGACTACCAGCCGGTGTCCGGACGCACGCTCGAATTTCGGCATGAGGTCATCCATAACCGCCTTAATCCCGAGCGCACTCAGCACCTTGATGTCGGCGGCATCAGTCGCCCGCGCCTGTAACAAGAGGATGAGAGCCGATATGAGCGCTACCGACTTGAATGAACGGTTCATGGCTTTGCGTCTCTGTGGGACGAGAGCATTTGAACCCTGCTCCGGATTCATGTAACTGAATAGTTCCATTATCGTTCACTCTCTTAACCGTTCAGCTAATGGCGGGATATGGACTGGGGACAGCGCATTGGGCGCCGACTTAAGCTGCGTGATCTGCATATCTTGTTTGCCGTCGTGGAGTGCGGGAGCATGGCGAAAGCAGCGAAGCAGCTGTCCGTTTCCAATCCCGTCATATCCAAAGCCATCGCCAGCTTGGAACACACGATGGGTGTGCGTCTGCTAGATCGCGATGCCCAGGGTATTCATCCCACGGTCCACGGACGCGCTCTTCTTGATGGCGGCCTCGCGGCTTTCGGTGAGCTACGGCACGCCGTGCAGACCATTGAGTCCCTCTCGGATCCGAGCGCTGGCCAAGTGAAGGTTGCAAGTTCAATAGCCATTGCGTCCGGATTCATTCCAGCCGTCACTGCCCGTCTCATCCGCCGATTTCCTGGTATCTCGGTTGATCTGTTGGCTGGGGAGCCCTCGACGAGTTACCGCGCCCTGGAGGAGCGCCGCGTGGATTTGGCAATTCTGCATATGCATACGCCTATCTCATTGCAGCATATGCACTTGGAAGTCCTCTATGAGGATGCCTATGTGGTGGTGGCTGGCTCGCAAAGTGCTTGGGCTCACCGTCGGAAGATGGAGCTTGCCGAATTGGTGAACGAGCCTTGGGCGCTGCCGCCGGCGGGCAGCGCCCTAGGCGCAATCTTCGTCGAGGCGTTTCTGGCACACGGACTCAACTATCCGCGCGTGGCGGTGAGCACACAGACCATGCCTGCGCGCGCCGCTCTCGCTGCGACCGGGAGCTTGCTTAGTATCCTTCCGAGTTCGGCTCTGAAGCCTTCTACCGCGAATCCGGCGCTGAAGGCGCTCCCGATCAAGCTACCAACCACGAGCAGACCGACTGGTATCCTTAGATTGAAGAGTCATACCCCCACTCCTGCTGTACAACATTTCATAGATTACGCGCGCGAAGCGGCGAAGCGCTTACATAAGCCGCAGACGACACGCGATTAAGTCCGAAGGCGGCTCCACCAAATAGTGTACTTGCTGGCCGCCTGAGGGTTAAACGACCGCGCTCAATCATGGGCAGGTCGAAGAAACGATTGCCGAGTGATAGGATTTACGCCTTCGCGCTCGGCCGCGCGGAAACCTCCGCGTGCCATCGCAAGAGGTTGGTCAATCCGTCCGGCACCGCCAGCTTCGCCGGTTTCATGAAATCCACCGCCACCAGCCCGGTGATGTCGGCCACGCTGTAGCTGTCGCCCGCCGCGAAGCGCCGCCCCTTCAACTCGCGATCGAGAAAGCCGAGAAATTCGGCGACGCGCGGCTTGTTGGCTTCTGCCCAGGCCGGGACCTGCGGCTGCTCCATTTCCTTCATCGCAGGATGGGTGTGGCGGAAGACATGCGACACCGGCTGGAAAAGGTGTAACTCGATCCGCCTGTTCCACATCTCGATCCGCGCTTTCTCCAGCGCCTTCTCCCCGAACAAAAAAGGCTCCGGCTGCAATTCCTCGAAATAGCGGCAGATGGCCACGGATTCCGTCAGCACGCTGCCGTCATCGAGCTCTAGCGCGGGCAACCGCTGCAGCGGATTAACGGCGGCATAGCTGGGCGACTTGTGCTGCAGGCTGCCGAGGTCGACCGGCTCAAGCGGCAGTGAAATGCCTTTTTCCGCCAAAAAGATTCGCACCCTCCTGGGATTGGGCGCGCGGCCTCCGTCATAAAGCTTCATGCTTGCTCCGTCTGACCCAATATTATGGCTAGCAAAATCCCCGCCGTTAACCTTTCATTTCCCATGTTCGGCCTTTGCTGCGGGAGATCAGTTCTGCGCTTTGCGCGTTAGTTTAAGCTCGGTCTTAAGGAATTTCGGCCAATTTCGGCCTGATTCGACCGTTCCTCTACACCAGTAGCGTTTAGTCCATGTCGATCGAAGCGCGCGACCTGACCGCGGCTATGCACGCATCAGCGAAGCAACGCCGGCGTATGGCCACGCAGCGGGTGCGAGAAGCACGCGATCGCCTGACCTCGACGACAGGAACCCGACCGGCTTTCGATTACGAGCTGCTGCGGCAATACGCGCAGAACCGGCTTTCGGCGTCTCCGGTGATCCTGCTGCTGATGGGCACGGTTGGTTTCCTCTCCAGCCTGTGGACCGGCGCCCTCCAGGCCAGCGTATGGACGTTCGCGATACTCATCGTGCACGCCATCTTCATCAACAAATGCACTCAGTTCATGCTGGAGGCCCCAGCCAAAGCCAACATCCGCCTCTGGCGCCTGCGCTTCATCACGCTCGACCTACTTTTTGGGCTGGCCTGGATGTTCCTGCTGCTGAGATATGTCGGCACGGATGAATCCTCGCGCACCTTCATGCTATTTGTGATGCTGCTGGTGGTGGCGGTATCGAGCATGCTGGCATCCAGCCTGCCCATTGCGGTGTTCGCAGCGACCACTCCCGTAACGGCTGCGATCGCGGTGAACTTCCTGCTCGGCGGAACAATGCACGGAAGGATTCTCGCCGCCATGGCGGTGACCGCCCAGGGCTATTTCTTCCTGCTTGCCCATCGGCTCTACACCACCACGCTGGCGACGGTGGAAGCCCGCGCGGAGAAGGACGCGCTAATCGGCGAGCTTGAGCAATCCAAAGCCATTTCTGATGAGGCCCGCGGCCGTGCTGAAGCCGCCAATATCGCAAAATCGCGTTTCCTGGCGCAGATGAGCCATGAGCTGCGCACGCCGCTCAATGCCATCCTCGGCTTCTCAGAGGTGATGAACAACGAGATCTTCGGTCCGCATGCCGTGCCGACCTATAAAGAATATTGCAACGACATTCATAATTCCGGCGTGCATCTGCTCAACCTAATCAACGAAATCCTTGATCTCTCGCGCATCGAGGCGGGCCGGCTTGAGCTAAATGAAGAGCCGGTTTCGCTGCTACTGGTCGTGGAAGACTGCAAACATCTGCTGACGATGCGGGCGAAGAACCGCGGTATTACCATTCACGAGGTGTTCGAACCGGATCTCCCGCGGCTCTGGGCTGATGAGCGAGCGATCCGGCAGGTCTGCCTCAACCTTCTGTCCAACGCGATCAAGTTCACGCCGCAGGGCGGCGAGATCTGGCTCAAGGTCGGCTGGACCGCTTCCGGCGGCCAATATATGAGCGTGAAGGACACCGGTCCGGGCATTCCCGAAGAAGAAATTCCGATCGTGCTGGCATCTTTCGGCCAAGGCTCCAACTCGATCAAATCCGCCGAACAGGGCGCTGGACTTGGGTTGCCGATCGCCAAAAGCCTGGTCGATCTGCACGGCGGCACCTTCCAGCTGAAGTCGAAGCTTCGCATCGGCACTGAGGTGATCGTCACTTTCCCGCCGGAGCGCGTGGTCTCGGCGCTACCGCCGGTGACGGAGGCGCCGCCGACTCAGCCGACAACCGAGGCGCCGGAAAATACCGGCTTGCGCAAGCGAAAACTCTTCGGCTTCGGTCGGTGAACTACCTTGGCGCGTGAGCCCCATCCCGGATCAAGTGCGGGGCACGCTTCCGCATCATGCGATCATGCGCATTGCCTTCCCAGTCGCTGCCTTTATCGTGGCCGGCGACTCACCGGAGGCGATCATGGCCGCCATTGAAAGCCCCTGTACCAAGGTCTGCATTATCGATGCATCCAAAGGCCTTTGCTTGGGCTGCGGCCGCAGCCTGAGCGAAATCTCAGCCTGGAGCAGTTTGAGCGGCGATGTTCGAACCCGTTTAATGGCCGATCTGCCCCGGCGGCTGGCCGCAGCCCTGCCTTCGCAAGCGGCGCCGCTACCTTCTTCGTAAAAGGCCAATGCGCAATCACCTGTCCTGGACTATCTGGCTTGCCATCGTTCTTGCGCTTGGCATCGCGGTTATCACCCGTGCCAAACTATGGGAGAGGCTCACCGAGCATGACTTGGCCTTGCTGACCACGAGCGGTATCTGGGCCGCGGTCGTCGGAGGCGCCGTCATTGTTTTATTTCGCAATCAACTTTCCAAGGCGCTGAAAGCAATTCTGATATGGACAGCGATCGGAGGCGCCCTCCTGGTTGGCTATACGTATCGATCGGACTTACGCGCGATAGGCGATCGTGTAATAGCCGAATTGGTGCCGGGCTGGGCGGCGCAGAGGGGCAATGTTGTCGAGATCGCCCGCGGTCGCGGCGGCGATTTTTCGGTGCGGGCACAAGTCAACGGTGCGGGCGTGTCGATGGTGCTGGACAGCGGCGCCAGCGCAGTCGTGCTCACACAGGAAGCCGCCAAGGCGGCGGGACTACCGCTGGAAGTGCTCCAATACACGACCAATGTGGACACAGCGAACGGCCGCGCGCGCGTCGCGCCGGTCACGCTCGACCGCATCACGATCGGCAATATTGTGGAACGGTCGGTTCCGGCGTTGATTGCGCAACCCGGCGCGCTGCGGACTAATCTGCTGGGCATGAGCTTTCTCGACCGGCTGGAAAGCTGGGAGGTGCGCGAGGACAAGTTGCTGCTGCGCGCCTATCCTTAGCACTAAGCGGCGGCTTCCTCAGCCACTGCGCGGTCGCGCACCATATCCAGCGCTTCGCGCAGAACATTCGCTCCGGCGCCGGGTTTTACAGCTTCGGTCGCGAGATGACGCCGGTAGGCACGCGCTCCCGGCAGGCCCTGGAAGAGCCCAAGCATGTGGCGCGAGATGGAATGCAGCCGCGTGCCGCGCGCAAGCTCCGCCTCCACATAAGGAATAAAGGCTTCAACCGCCGCGCGCTGCGAAGAAAACGCCGCCTCCTCTCCGAACAGAGCGGGATCCGCCGACATTAGCCGCCACGGTTCCTGATAGGCGGCGCGGCCCATCATCACGCCGTCGAGGCGGCCGATATGCGCCACCGCCTGCTCCACCGAGGCGATGCCGCCGTTGAGCACGATCGGAAGATCGGGATGCGCTGCTTTCAGGCGGTAGACGCGCTCGTAATCCAGCGGCGGCACTTCGCGATTTTCTTTCGGCGACAATCCGGAGAGCCAGGCCTTGCGCGCGTGCACGATCAGCGCATCGGCCCGCGCCGCTTTTATCGAGCACGTCAATTCCTCCAGCGCTGCTTCCGGATCCTGCTCGTCGATGCCGGTGCGGCTTTTCACCGTGACCGGAATTCGCACGGCGGCCTTCATCGCAGCGACGCAGTGACCCACAAGCTGCGGTTCGGCCATCAGGCAGGCGCCGAAGCGGCCTTCCTGCACCCGGTCCGACGGGCAGCCCACGTTCAAATTTGCTTCGTCGTAGCCAAAATCCTCGGCGATCCTGGCGCATTCCGCCAGCGCCCGCGGGTCCGAGCCGCCGAGCTGGACCGCGACCGGATGCTCGGCGTAGTTGAATGCCAGCAGCCGCTTGCGGTCACCATGGATGATCGCGCCGGTGGTCAGCATTTCCGTGTAAAGCAGCGCGCGGCGCGTCAGCAGGCGATGGAAGAAACGGCAATGCCGGTCGGTCCATTCCATCATCGGCGCCACCGAGAAACGGCGCGCGGCAATTAAGCTGCTTTCTTTCATCGCATCCATATAGGCACGCATTTTTACCGAAGATAGCCGCATTCGCGCCAGAAGCGCTGGGCTGCGGGATGCAGCGGCACGTCGGGGACGTCGATGCACATGCGGTCGAGCAGCAGTGGTCCCGGCTGCTGCTTGCGCGGCGGGCGCCGACGCGGACCGGCGGCGCCCAGTGAACCCATCCGGCTGCTGCGCGTTAGACCAGAGGCGATGATGACCGAAAGGAAGCTCCCTATGCGCGCGATCACTCGGATTGGGTGGATTGCTGGAGTCGCTTGCGCTCTCGCTTTCACAGGCGGCACGGTTCTCGCCCAGAGAACCAGCGAGTTGCGTCCTCCTTCGGATTTCGCGGGCATCGCCGATACCGCCGCTCGGTCGCGCGCGTTGTTCAACGAAAGCGCCAAGGTCATCACGCATCCGCGCTGCATGAATTGCCACCCAGCGGGCAATCGTCCGCTGCAAGGCGACGATGCGCACCTTCACCTGCCGCCTGTCCCACGAGGCGACGGCGGGCACGGGGTAGCGGGTAACACATGCAACGCCTGCCACACGGAGCGTAATTTCACGCTGTCCGAGAGAGCGAGCTACCAAAGCATCCCGGGACATGCCCGCTGGGGCCTGGCTCCGATTGAAATGGCTTGGGAAGGCAAATCGGTCGGCGAAATTTGCGCGCAGCTGAAGGACCCGAAGCGTAACGGCGGACGTGACCTGGCCCTGCTGCATGAGCACTTCGCGAAGGACGACTTGGTCGCCTGGGGTTGGGAGCCCGGCCAAGGCCGCATGCCCGCTCCCGGCACGCAGGCGCGGCTCGGCGAGCTCATTCAGGCCTGGATCGATAGCGGCGCACATTGCCCGTAACGCCAGCGGCGCGACTCGATCATCTTTACTTTGGAATGCTTCGCATTCTCGCTTCCGCTCGGCATTGACGCCCTCAAGCCGCCTCGCTACCCGTCACAGCATGCAGAACGTCAAGGAACGGGTCGCGCTCACGTCGATGATGGCCTCCGCCGCTCTGACCATCGCCAAGGCGATTGTCGGCGTGACGTCGGGCTCGCTGGCGATCCTGTCGGAGGCGGGGCATTCCTTCATCGATTTCGTCGCCACCGTGATGACCTACTTCGCCGTGCGTATTTCCGGCAAGCCTGCCGATGCCGAGCATCACTACGGCCATGGCAAAGTCGAGAGCGTCTCCGCGCTGGCGGAGACGGCCTTGCTGTTCGTTCTTTCCGGCGTGGTGATCTGGGAGGCGGTGCGGCGGCTTGTTACCAACGAAGGCCATGCCGTGGAGGCGACTTTGGTGGCCTTCGCGGTGATCATCGTCTCCATCGTGATCGATTTCCTGCGCGCCCGGGCGCTTTCCAAAGTAGCCAAGGAAACTTCCAGCGAGGCGCTGGAGGCCGATGCGCTGCATTTTTCCTCCGACATGTATTCCTCGATGGCGGTGCTGGTCGGGCTTGGCGGCGTCGCGCTCGGCCTGCCCTGGGCGGATGCCGCCGCGGCGGTCGTGGTCGCGGTGTTCGTACTTCTCGCCGGATGGCGGCTGGGCCGCCGCAACATCGAGACCCTTACCGACACCGCGCCGCAGGGCGCCGCCGAAGCCATCAGCGCGGCCGCGGCCGCCATCCCCGGCGTTATTTCCGTCGAACGGGTGCGTGCGCGCCCGGTGGGAAACAAGCTCTTCGTCGAACTCGGCGTCACCGTCAGCCGCACCTTGCCGCTCGACCGCGTCACCGCGCTGAAGGACAACATCATCCATTCGGTGCAGGAGGCATTACCTTCCGCCGAAGTAGTGCTGACCGCTGACCCGCGCGCACTCGACAGCGAAACCATCATCGAGCGCGTCATGGTGATCGCACGCAACCAGGCGCTGGCGGTGCATCACGTCACAGTGCATTCCATCGCAGGCAGGCTTGCGATAGCCGTCGACCTCGAAGTGGAAGGACAGCTGCAACTTGGCGATGCGCATGAGATCGCGAGCGAGCTTGAGGATGCGGTCTGCCGGGAGCTTGGCCCGGAGGTCGAAGTGGAGACGCATATCGAGCCCATGCAGATGGACGGTTTGGCTGGCCGCGACGCCAGCGGCAGTCGCGTCAACGAGGTGCAGACCATCCTCGCGCAGATCGCCGCCGAAACCGGCGCGATCCGTGACATCCATGAAGTGCGCGTGCGCGAGACCGACGGCGGAGAGATCGTGAACTTCCATTGCCATGCTGATGCCGAACTCACCGTGCAGGCGGTGCACGAGAATGTTGACGCGGTCGAACGTGCGCTGCGGCAGCGGATGCCGGAGATCAAACGCGTGATCGGTCACACGGAACCGAAGGCATAATGGTGCGTACGGAACAGGCCCCACCCATTCGCCTGCAGGACTACCGCCCGCCCGAATGGCTGGTCGACACCGTGCATCTCGATGTGTCGCTGCATCCGACCGCGTCCCGCGTGCGGGCGCGGCTGACCTTGCGGCCGAACAGCGCGACCGGCGCCCCCGCGCCCGTCGTGCTGGACGGCGACGGCCTGAGCCTTGTCTCAGTGGCGATCGACGGCGTCCCGCTTGCAAAGGAGGCCTATGTCGCCACGCCCGACCGGCTGACTATCTCGCAGGCGCCCCCGGGACCGTTCCGCCTCGAGCTCGAAACGCTCGTCGATCCGTCCGCCAATACGCAGCTCTCCGGCCTTTATCGCTCGAGCGGTACCTACTGCACCCAATGCGAAGCCGAAGGCTTTCGCCGCATCACCTATTTTTCCGACCGTCCCGACGTAATGGCGGTCTACACCACCCGCATCGAGGCGGACAAAACCGAAGCGCCGGTGCTGCTCGCCAACGGCAACCTGGCCGCGCAGGGCGACCTGCCGGGCGGTCGGCATTTTGCAGAATGGCACGATCCGTTCCCGAAGCCGTCTTATCTGTTCGCGCTGGTGGGCGGCACGCTCGGCTGCGTCGAAGACCGGTTCCGCACCATGTCCGGACGCGAGGTGGCGCTAAAAATTTATGTCGAACCCGGCAAGGAGAGCCGCTGCGGCTATGCAATGGATTCGCTCAAGCGCGCCATGGAATGGGACGAGCAGGTTTTCGGCCGGGAATATGATCTGGATATTTTCATGATCGTGGCCGTCTCCGACTTCAACATGGGGGCGATGGAGAATAAGGGCCTTAACGTCTTCAACGACAAATATATTCTCGCCTCCGCGGATACTGCGACCGACGGCGATTTTGTCTCGATCGAAGCAATTATCGCGCATGAATACTTCCACAACTGGACCGGCAACCGCATCACCTGCCGTGACTGGTTTCAGCTCTGCCTGAAGGAGGGGCTGACGGTTTTCCGCGATCAAGAATTCACCGCCGACCAGCGCTCGCGCCCAGTCAAGCGCATTAGCGACGTGCGGGTGTTGCGCGGACATCAATTTGTCGAGGATGCCGGTCCGCTCGCGCATCCGGTACGGCCGGAGCTTTATCGCGAGATCAACAACTTCTACACCGCCACTGTTTACGAAAAAGGCGCCGAGGTGGTGCGGATGGTGAAGACGCTGATCGGCGCGGAAAAATTCCGCAAAGGCATGGACCTTTATTTCTCCCGTCACGACGGACAGGCCGCCACGGTGGAGCAATTCATTGGCTGTTTCGCCGACGTGAGCGACCTCGATATGGCTGCCTTCATGCGCTGGTATTCGCAGGCCGGTACGCCGGAAGTGGTGGCGAACGGCACTTGGGACGAGAGGGCCAAGACCTACCGGCTCGACCTCGCGCAGGCGGTGCCGCCGACGCCCAATCAGCCCGTAAAGCAACCGATGCTGATGCCCTTAGCCATCGGCCTTGTCGGCAAGGATGGCCACGACCTGCCGCTGACGCTGGCGGGCGGAAAGACTGTAGAGCGCGGCGTGCTCGCGCTCACCAAAGCGGCGGAGACCTATGTATTCTTCGATATTGGCGAGCGCCCGGTCCTCTCGCTCAACCGCGGCTTTTCCGCGCCGATCAAGCTGACTGCTAATATTTCGCCGGCCGAGCTCAGTTTTCTGGCGGCCTATGATAGCGATCCGTTCAATCGCTGGCAGTCAGTGCAGGTGCTGGCGATGGGGATCGTGCTCGCTGAGGTGCGGCAGACCCACGCGGAGGCGACGCGCGAGGACCTGATTGCGGCAATGGCCGAGATCCTGACCGACGCGCGGCTGGAGCCCGCCTTCATCGCGCAGGCGCTGTCGCTTCCCGGCGAAGCCGATATCGCGCGCGAGATCGGCAGCGACATCAATCCCGACGCTATCTTCGGGGCGCGCGCTGGCCTGCGCGCCGCTATCGGCCGGCACCTTGCCGGCACCCTCGATGAAACCTACCACCGCCTGAAGGACGACAGCCCCTATAGCCCCGATGCCGCCAGCGCCGGCCGGCGTTTCCTGAAGAATGCCTGTCTCGACCTCCTGGCGGCCGGCGGCAATGCCGAAGGGATCGAGCGCGCGGCTCAGCAATATCGCGCCGCCGGCAATATGACCGATCGCATTGCCGCGCTGGGGACGTTGTCGCTGCACGACGTGCGGCAGCGCGCCGATGCGATAGAGGACTTCTATCAGCGCTATGCTGGCGATCCGCTCATCCTCGACAAATGGTTCTCTCTGCAGGCCGGGATTCCCGAGGCCAGCACGCTTGATCGTGTGCGCCGCCTCACGATGCACCCGGCCTTCTCGCACTCCAATCCCAACCGCGTGCGTTCGCTCATCGGTGCTTTCGCGCAAGGCAACATGACGCAGTTCAACCGCGCCGACGGCGGCGGCTACGAATTCGTCGTCGATAACGTGCTCGCGCTCGACGAGAAGAATCCGCAGGTCGCCGCGCGCCTGCTTTCTGCGTTCAAGAGCTGGCGCTCTTTGGAGTCCGGACGGCGAGCGCGCGCACAAGCGGCCTTGCGACGCGTTGCGGCGGCTGCCGAACTGTCGCGAGATGTGAGCGATATTGTACAGCGGGCGCTTGCCGACCCCGCCGAGCCCGCGGCAAGCACCTGATCGGACTCGTCAATTTCGATAACGCGTAATCTTCGATACGGTCGAAATATTTTTTGAAGCGTCAGACAAATATTGAGTCTCGGACTCTCGACAAATCATGGCGATTCGATTCTTATCGATGTGATTCGGAGAGCTGCGGGACGATCCTTCCTGGATCGTCGGGTGAGGGGTCGACAATCAAAACGGGGGTCGAGATGGCGCGCGCCGAGGCGGCGAGTGCGTCTGCACGTCCAGATTCTATCAAGGGCCTTGCGCAATCACTTGCCAAGCCGGCCTACCGCCGCCTCCTCACCGCCGAGCCCGCCCTGCGCCGCGCGGTTCCCGCTCTCATCATTGCATTCCTGATCACCATCTGCGTCGGCGCCGCTGTGCAAGTGATGGACCAGCGCCGCCATGCACTCGCCGCCGCCGCGGTTGACATCGAGGCACTCGCGGAGATTCTCACCGACCGGCTCACCCTCAACAAGACGGCCGACAATGAACGTGGCGAAGACGTGCTGCGGCGCGCCCTGCCCTCCTGGGCGACGGCCGGTAATCGGCACGTCTTCGTCACTAATCAAGACGGCCGCATTATCGCCGGCCTACTGCCCGCAAGGGGCCTCATGGGCCGCGCGCTGCTCGACATCCTTGGACCGGGCCAGCCGCTCAGTGCCGGCGTGGCACAGGTCACGCTCGCCGACGGGGGCGCCGCGCTCGCTACGGTGCGCCCGCTGCGGCCGCCCTATGGCCAGCTCGCCGTCGTGCAGAGGCACAGCGATGCGCTTGCGGTATGGCGTTCCGACACGGCGCTGACGATCACGCTTTCGGCCACGACCGGTTTCGTTGTGCTCATCCTCGGCTTCGCCTTTCATTGGCAGGCCACACGGGCGCGCGAAGCCGACATTATGTATGAAGCCGTGCGCAGCCGCATCGACACCGCGCTCAACCGCGGCCGCTGCGGCCTGTGGGATTGGGACTTGGCCCGCGGCCGTATCTTCTGGTCGCATTCAATGTTCGCCATCCTGGGGCTGACGCCGAAAGATGATCTTCTCACCTTCGGCGAGGTCAGCACGCTGGTGCATCCCGACGATATCAAGCTCTACGATCTCGCCACGCAGCTCGCCGACGCCAAGGCGCATTCCGTCGATCATGCCTTTCGCATGCGCCACGCTGACGGTCATTGGATCTGGCTCCGCGCGCGCTGCGAGCTCGTGCGCCAGCGCGGCGAGCCTGGCGATCACCTCATCGGCATCGCGGTCGACATCACCGAGCAGAAGAACCTGGTGGAACGCACCGTCGCCGCTGACCTGCGGCTGCGCGACGCGGTGGAGACCATCCCGGAAGCCTTTGTGGTGTGGGACGCCGATAACCGCCTGGTGCTCTGCAATTCCAACTTTCAGGCGCTGCACAATCTGCCCGACGAATCGGTGGAAACCGGAACGCCCTATGAGATCGTGATCGCAGCGGGCAGCAAGCCGATCGTGCGCAACCGTCTCACCAATCAGGGACCGGCGCTGCCCGGCGCTCGCACCTTTGAAGCGCAGCTCGAAGACGGCCGCTGGTTGCATATTAGCGAGCGCCGCACCAAGGACGGCGGCTATGTTTCGGTCGGCACCGATATCACGGCGCTGAAGCTGCACGAAGAAAAGCTGATGCAGAGCGAAAAGCGGCTAATGGCCACGGTATCCGACCTGCGTCAGTCGCAGCAGACGCTGGAATATCAAACCGAGCAGCTGGCCGATCTCGCGGAAAAATACGCCGAGGAAAAAACCCGGGCGGAGGACGCCAATCAGGCCAAGTCGAAATTCCTCGCCAATATGAGCCACGAGCTGCGTACGCCGCTCAACGCCATCATCGGCTTCTCCGAGATCATGGAATCCGGCATGTTCGGCGCGCTCGGCGCCGACAAATATCACGAATATTGCCGCGACATTCGTCACAGCGGGCAGTTCCTGCTGGAGGTGATCAATGACATTCTCGACATGTCGAAGATCGAAGCCGGCCGCATGAAGCTCGACTTCGAGGATATCGAGCTGGACCGCATCCTGACGGAAGCCATGCGCGTAGTTTCCTCCCGCGCCGAGGACAAGCAGGTCGCACTCTCCGCGGATATCGCCCCTTCTGTTTTCTTCAAGGCCGACCGCCGCGCGCTCAAGCAGATCGCGCTCAATCTTCTCTCCAATGCCGTGAAGTTCACGCCCGATGGCGGCCGCGTCACCGTGCATGGACGGCTTGCCGGCGGCGCGGTCACCATTGCCATCCAGGACACCGGTATCGGGATCCCGAAGGAAGCCCTGAAAAAACTCGGCCGGCCGTTCGAGCAGGTGGAAAGCCAGTTGGTGAAGAGCCATCAGGGCTCCGGCCTTG
>JAXDOO010000494.1:0-2554 GCA_034668865.1 Alphaproteobacteria bacterium | reverse complement strand
CCTCCAGCAGATAGCTGCGGCTCGGCCAGGTCGATGCCAGCATCACCCCGCGCGCAACGATCATCAGGATGGCAAATGCCGCGGTGGAGGCGCTGCCGACCAGTACCCGCAGGAACAGCCGCAGCGGCGCCGGCCAACCCATGGCAAGCTGCGTCATGTCGATGCGGGAGCGGACCGCGGCGCCGACGCCGAACGCGATCCCGGCTGCGGCGAGAATCAGGCCGAGTTGCAGATAGAACCAGGGCGAGGTCACCTCGGCGCCGACCGAGCGTGCCGCGCCCTGCACCAATTCGTAGAAATCGCCCAAATCCAAATCCATCATCGTCAATCTCGTCTCGAACGGGAGCGCCGCCGCCATCAGCCTGATTCGAATCTGTGATAGATTCCCATAACCGCGCTGCCGGCGCCATCGCGGCAACACATCGGAGTTGCAGCTTGCACCGTTAAAACGGGCACATTGCCGCTGGCGGAAGAAAATGGGTTGGCGTCGAAGTGTGGCGACGATAAGGATGCAATCGCAAGGTTTTGCGGCGACAGCGGAGGTTCATGGCTTCTCTCGATTCGGTCAGCATAGCCATTCTTCTTGGCGCGGTTCTGGTGATGGCGGGCATCCTGTCCAGCTTGCTGGCGCTGCGCTTCGGCGCGCCCTTGCTGCTCGTGTTTCTCTTCATCGGGATGTTCGCCGGCGATTCCGGCCCCGGCCAGATCCGGTTCGACGACGTGCACACCACCTATCTCGTCGGGTCGGTGGCGCTGGCGCTGATCCTGTTCGACGGCGGGTTGCGCACGCGATTTCAAAGCATCCAGACGGTGCTGGCGCCGTCGGTGGTGCTGGCTACCGTCGGAGTTCTGCTGACCGCACTGATCACCGCGCCCGTCGCCAAATACGCGCTCGACCTCAACTGGACCGAAGCGCTGCTGGCCGGCGCCGTTTTGGCGTCCACCGACGCCGCGGCGGTGTTCCTGCTGGTGCATGCGCAGGGCCTGCGGCTGCGCCCCCGCGTCGGCGCGACGCTGGAAGTCGAATCCGGCACCAACGATCCGTTCGCGGTGTTTCTCACCTTGATGCTGGTGGAATTGATTTCGATCGGACAGAGCACGGTCGCCCACGTGATGCTGGAATTCACCCGTGAGGCCGTCCTCGGCGCCATCGTCGGCGTGCTCGGCGGCCGGTTGGTGGTGCTGGGGCTGAACCGCGTCGTGCTGCCGCAGGGGCTGCACGCGCCGTTCGTCACCACTGCGGCGCTGGTGATTTTCGGCAGCGCGCAGATCGTGCACGCCTCGGGCTTCCTCGCGGTCTATCTCGCCGGCATCATTGTCGGCAACCGCCCGACGCGGGCGCATAATTCGGTGGTGGCGTTTCTCGACGCAGCGACCTGGCTGGCGCAGATCGTGATGTTCGTGCTGCTGGGCCTGTTGGTATCGCCACAGCGGCTGGTCGGCAGCATCGGTTCGGCGGTGGTCATCGCCTTCGTGCTGATGCTGGTGGCGCGGCCGGTCGCGGTCTTTGTCTGTCTGGCGCCGTTCAAGTTCAACTGGCGGGAGAAGGTGTTCATCGCCTGGGTCGGCCTGCGCGGCGCGGTGGCGATCTTCCTGGCGTCGATTCCGATGCTGGTCGGATTGTCCAAGGCCTATCTTTATTTCGACGTGGCCTTCGTCGTCGTGATCATCTCGCTGTTGCTGCAGGGCTGGACGCTCGCTTTCGCGGCACGCCGTCTCCACGTCGCACTGCCACGCTCCGATCGCGGCCCGCGCCGGGTCGAGCTGGATCTGCCCGGCCAGCTCGAGCAGCAGCTGGTTGGCTACGCCGTCCGTCCCAAGAGTCTCTATCTGCGCCGTGGGCTCATTCCGTCGTGGTCGAAGCCGACGCTGGTGATTCGCGACCAGAAGATATTGTCGCCCGCCGAGGCCGAGCCGGTCGCCGCCGGCGATTACATCTATCTGCTGGCGCCCCCGGAAAAGGCCGAGGCGCTGGACCGCTTCTTTGTCGACATGGCGCCGAGCACGGCGCCCGATCCGCATCTGCTCGGGGATTTCACGGTATCGGGCGAGATCACGCTTGGCGACCTCGCCAACATCTACGACGTCGCCATCGATGCCGAGCAATCGAAGCTGACGCTGGCCGATTATTTCGACGTCCATCTCGACCACGCGCCGAAGGTAGGCGCCACCCTGCCGCTCGATACCATCGTGCTGGTCGCCCGCAGCCTCGGCGGCGGCAGGGTGAATGTCGTCGGCTTGCGGCTGCCGGAGGATGAGGAAAATGTTGCGCCGGTGAGGCGCGGCGCGTCGGCCAAGCGCAAGCTGTCGCGAATGTGGAAATCGGTGGCGGGGATATGACATTTTCAGTCGTCATCGCCCGGCTTGACCGGGCGACCCAGTATTGCAGAGCGCCTGCGATAGAACCGACACGCCGCGGCGTACTGGTTCCCCGCTTTCGCAGGGATGACGGCAGTGCGTGTGGCAGATCGCGCGAACTACTCTTCCGCCGTCTCCAGTCCCCGCTTCAGCGCCGCGCGCGCAGCCTCGCGATGCTCCGGCGTAATGTGGGTCA
>JAXDOO010000493.1:0-4283 GCA_034668865.1 Alphaproteobacteria bacterium | reverse complement strand
AGATCGTCGACGCATTGGTCGAAGTCGGCGCCGACCTGGTCCATCTTATTGACGAAAACGAGGCGGGGAACTTCGTATTTGTCGGCTTGACGCCAAACCGTCTCGGTCTGCGGCTCCACGCCCTGATTGCCGTCGAGCACGCAAACGCAGCCGTCGAGCACGCGCAGCGAGCGCTCCACCTCGATGGTGAAGTCGACGTGGCCGGGGGTGTCGATGATGTTGAGGCGCTTGTCGCGCCAGAATGCGGTGGTCGCGGCGGACGTTATGGTGATGCCGCGCTCCTGCTCCTGCTCCATGAAATCCATGGTGGCAGCGCCGTCATGCACTTCGCCAATCTTGTGGCTCTTGCCGGTGTAATAAAGAATCCGCTCGGTGGTCGTGGTCTTGCCGGCATCGATGTGCGCCATGATGCCGAAATTGCGGTAGTCCTCGATGGGATGGGCGCGGGGCATGGGGGTTTGTCCTCTTCTTTCCGTTCGCCGTTACCAGCGATAATGCGAAAACGCGCGATTGGCTTCCGCCATCCGGTGCGTGTCTTCGCGTTTCTTGACGGCATTCCCCCGATTATTCGATGCATCCAGCAGCTCAGCCGAAAGCCGCTCCGTCATCGTCTTTTCATTGCGCTCGCGTGCGGCCGAAATGATCCAGCGAATGCCAAGCGCCTGGCGGCGCGAGGTCCGCACTTCCACCGGCACCTGATAGGTAGCGCCGCCGACGCGGCGGGAGCGCACTTCGATCGACGGCATCACATTGTCGAGCGCCTGCTGGAATACGCCCAGCGGCTGCTGCTTGGTCTTGGTCTCGATCAGGTCGAGCGCGCCATAGACGATCGATTCGGCGACGGACTTCTTGCCCGCATACATCACCGAATTCATGAATTTCGTGACCACCGCGTTCCCGTATTTCGGGTCCGGCATGATCTCGCGCTTTTCCGCACTGTGGCGACGGGACATCGATCAGCTCCGAATTACTTGGGTCGCTTGGCACCGTATTTGGAACGGCGCTGTTTGCGGTTCTTGACGCCCTGGGTGTCGAGCACGCCGCGCAGGATGTGGTAGCGCACGCCCGGCAGATCTTTCACACGGCCGCCGCGGATCATCACCACCGAGTGCTCCTGCAGGTTGTGGCCTTCACCCGGGATGTAGCCGATTACCTCAAAGCCATTGGTGAGCCGCACCTTTGCCACCTTGCGCAGAGCCGAGTTCGGCTTCTTCGGGGTGGTGGTGTAGACGCGCGTGCAAACGCCGCGCTTCTGCGGACTCGCCTGCAGGGCTGGCACCTTGTTGCGCGCCTTCATCGGGCGCCGCGGCTTGGCGATCAACTGATTAATCGTCGGCATTCTTCGCCTTCACTTGCGTTTTGGGCTTGCGGCCCGGCATCGTCACGTTTCGCCGGCAGACCGTCGCGCAAAACGAAATCGCGCCATCCGCCTTGGAAGCGGAAGAGCGCCTTTCGTTCCAGAGGACCGCATCGCGAAAACGCGCGGTCTTGCGCCGGTTGTATCTGACATCAGGCTGTCAGAGGCAGCGTTTGAGCTTTTTTGGATCGAGACGCTTGGACGCGTCCTAATCCGGCCGTCTAAAAGCTCACCGCCTGCCGGAAAGTAGGCGGTTTGTACGGGCCCGCCCCCCGGGTGTCAAGGAAGAAAAGCCCCGCAAAATCAGGCAGGAATGAGGTTTGCGCGAATCGGCGGCTGCGCACGGCGGGAGCCCCGCAAAGCGTCGGCTCCGGCTTCTTTTAAAGCCTCGCTCGCAGGGCCGCCGCCCTCCGCTGTTCCTTCCGTGCCCGCTTGACGCCGCAACCCGCCAAGGCGCCGGATACATTCGTCCTGCCGGATGACCGGCGAGAAACAAACCCTAAGAGGCTAAATGTGCTGCGGTTTTGCCGGCGCGCGCCATCACGCCGGCAAGTTGAGGTGAAGGCTTGGCCTATTTCCCCTCTTTACCCATCATGGCACGGGCCTTGGTCACCACCTCCGGCGGGGCGTTGACCACGTCGCGGACGATGTTGGTGACCTCTTCCGCGCTCATCGGCTCAATGTCCAACTTCAGCTTTTCGGCCTCTTCGAGGAAAGCTTTATCCTTCAATGTATCCGTGAAGGCCTTGCGCAGGAGCGCGAGCCGGTCCGCGGGCACATCGGGCGGGGCCGTAAAGGGGCGGCCGAGGCTGGGCGGCGAGGAAATCAGCCTGAGGATCGCGCGCTCCTCGTCGTTCTTGGCAAGCTCGGTGAGGAGCGGCACATCCGGCAGCTCATGCGCGCGGTGAACACCAGCCTGCGCAATAAAGTTGATCTTCTTCTCCTTCACCCAATCGGAGCGCTGCCCTTTTACCGAGGTCAGGCTGAAGGCACGCGCCTCCACCTCTCCGCGCTGCAAAGCCAGGTTCAGGTCCTCCGAGCTCTTGTAGCCCATCACCATCTTGAATTTGGTGCCGAGCAGATTGTTCATCGCGGTCGGGATGATCACGATGCCCGATCCGGCGCCGGTGCCGCCGAGGATGACTTCTTTTTTCTTGGCCTCCTCGATGTTGGTGACACCGGTGGTATGCCAGGTGAAGACCACCTCGTTTTCCGAACCGGTCGAGCCGAGCCAGTTGAACTTGCTCGCGTCGTAACGCACCCCGTGGCCGTCGAGCACCTGGTGCAGCGGGATGGCGTTGTGCAGCGTTGCGATCATCGTGCCGTCCTTCGGCGCGATGGTGTACATGTGATTGGTGGCCAGCACATTGCCGCCGCCCGGCATGTTCTGCACGATCATCGTCGGATTGCCGGGGATATAGCGCGGCATGTGGCGCGCGATCAGCCGGGCCGTGACGTCATAGCCTCCGCCCGAGCCCGTGCTGGTGATGATGGTGACGGTTTTGCCTTCGAAGAAAGGCTGGGCCTGCGCCGACACCGCGACAAGCCAGGCAGCCAAAACGACAATCATGCGGAGCATGTGCTTCTCCCTATTTAGGTCGGCCTTGGCGGCTTTGTTTTTGTTCGGCCTTAGCGGTCAATTTCGTTAATCGCGCGATCCGTAACGCGAGAAATCATATCCTTCCTTGGCGATGATCTCGAGCAGGAATGGCTTGCCGCTCTCAGTCGTTTTGATCGCCTGTTTGATCGCCGGCACGATATCCGCGGGCTTTTCCACCCGCATCGCCGGCACGTTCAGGCCCTCGGCGACCTTGGTGTAATTCCCGCCGACCGTCAGCGCGCCGTATTTCCGCGTCGAGGTTTCGAGCACATGACGCTCGCAAGCCATCACGCCGTTGTTGAAAACGACCGTAAGAATGCCGATGTCGTTACGCGATGCGGTTTCGATATCCATTCCGCTCATGCCAAAGGAACTGTCGCCCATGACATTGATGCAGAGTTTTTCCGGCGCCGCCAGTTTGGCGCCCATGGCAAGCCCCAGTCCATAGCCCAATTGCGTCGATTTGCCCCAACCCATGTAGGAATGCGGCACGGTGGTTTCCCAGAACGGCAGCAGCTGCTCGCGCGGGCTGCCGGAATCGTGGGTGATGATGACGTTATCCCGGTCGACGCTGCGCAGAAGGTCACGGATGACGCGGTACTGGTTGATCGGCACTTCGTCAGAATCGAGAAACTTCGCCCATTCCTGCAGCCAGGCTTTCTTGATTTTCGCGATTTCCTCCTTCAGCGCCGTGAGCGCGTCGGCCGCGCCGCGGCCGCCCTGCTTCTGCCGGCCGATCTCTTCAATCAACGCATCGATGACCAGGGCCGCATCGCCAACCAACCCGAGCTCGGCGCGATGATCCTTGTTGATGTCGGAGGGATCATTGGTGGAGTGAATAATCTTTTTGCCTTTCGGCATGGCGGGGCCGAAGGACGTCTTGGTCAGACTGGAACCGATCGCGAGCACAAGATCCGCGCGTTCGAGAAACTCGTAATACATTTTCGGGCTGGACCGCGTCGACGCGCCGAGGGCAAGCGGATGGCTTTCGGCAATCGCGCTCTTGCCCGGGTTGGTCGCGGCCACCGGCGCCGGGATCAATTCAGCCAGCGCCGCGAGCCGCTCGCCCGCTTCGGCGTAATGCACGCCCTGCCCCGCCCAGATCACGGGGTGCTTGGCCGCGAGCAGCAATCGCGCTGCTTGCTTCACCGCTTCCGGATCGGGCGCGCTGCGCATCACCGGCACCGGCTGGTAATCGAGCGTGCCATCGAAGCTTGCCTCGAACACCGGGTTCGGCACCTCCACCAGAACCGGACCCGGTTTACCGCTGCGCATCGCCTGATAGGCGCGCCGCATCACATGCGGCAGTTCCTGCACCGAGGAAGC
>JAXDOO010000492.1:0-3078 GCA_034668865.1 Alphaproteobacteria bacterium | reverse complement strand
CCACCAATGTGCTGCGCACCGGGAGCAAGCTGGCCGCCATCCTTACGCTGGTTGGAGACGCTGCCAAGGGCGCCGTCGCGGTGTGGCTGGGGTCTTACTTTACCGACCAGCTTGCCGCGGTCGGTGTGGCCGCGTTCCTCGGCCATCTTTATCCGGTGTTCCATCGTTTCCAGGGCGGCAAGGGCGTGGCGACCGCCGCCGGCGTGCTGCTCGCGCTCGACTGGCGCATCGGCGCCGGCACTATCGCCACCTGGCTGATCATCGCGCTCTTCTTGCGCTACTCCTCGCTCGCGGCGCTCGTCGCTGCAGTGTTCGCGCCGCTCGCTACCGCTTTCGTGCTCGGCTGGCAAAGCGCGATGGTGGTCGCCGTGATGTCCGCCTTCCTGGTCTGGCGGCACAAGGCAAACATCTCGCGGCTGCTTGCCGGCACCGAGCCGCGCCTGGGCGCGAAGAAGGCTAACCCGTCAGGTCCCAGCGCGGCTTAACAGTAAAGGAATGCGCCACGGATGAGCGGCCGAGCCGCTGTGCGGCGGCAAAGGCAATCATTGCGCCGTTGTCGGTGCACAGCTCGGGCTCGGGATAGAACACATCGAAGCCGCGCCGCCCCGACTCCGCATCGAGCGCGGCGCGCAGCTGGCGGTTCGCGCCCACGCCACCCGCCACCACCAGCCGGGTAAGGCCCGCCGTTTCGAGCGCGCGCACGCACTTCACCACCAGCACTTCGACGATGGCGTCGACGAACGCGCGCGCCACGTCGGGCGGGTGCGTCTGCTCGTTTTTCACCAAGGTCAGCACCGCGGTCTTGAGGCCCGAAAAGCTGAAGTCGAGGCCGCTGCCGATCATCGGCCGTGGCAGCCGATAACGTCCGGGTTTGCCCTCGTCCGCGAGCTTGGAGAGCGCCGGGCCACCCGGGTAGCCAAGCCCCAGGAGCTGGGCGGTCTTGTCGAAGGCCTCCCCGGCGGCGTCGTCCTGGGTATCACCGAGAAGCTCGTAATCTCCGACCCCGCCCACGCGCATCAGCTGGGTGTGGCCGCCGGAGACCAACAGCGCAAGAAACGGAAACTCCGGCCGGCGGACCGAAAGCAGCGGAGAAAGCAGGTGGCCTTCCAGGTGGTGAACGCCGATGGCCGGGATCCCCAATGAAAGTGCGAGGCCATGAGCGAAAGAAGCGCCCACTAACAGCGCGCCGGCGAGTCCCGGCCCTTGCGTGTACCCGATGCCGTCCAGGGCGTTCAGGGCCCGATCGCCGAGTACCTTTTTCGTGAGCGGCACCAGCCGCCGAACGTGGTCGCGCGAAGCGAGCTCCGGCACCACCCCGCCGTAGTCCTGGTGCATGGCGGCCTGCGTATGTACCGCGTGCGCCACGAGCTCGCGGCGGCCGCTATCGTACAAAGCGACGCCGGTGTCGTCGCAGGAGGTCTCGATGCCGAGGATCAGCACCGGATCATTCTGATACAATTCAGCCCCTTTTCGGATCCGACAAGTTTGATGCCAACCGTTCGTGTCAAGGAAAATGAGCCGTTCGAAGTGGCGATGCGCCGCTTCAAGCGCACCGTGGAAAAGACCGGTCTCCTGACCGAGCTTCGCTCCCGCGAGTTCTATGAGAAGCCGACCGCCGAGCGCAAGCGCAAGCTTGCCGCCGCGGTGAAGCGCCATCACAAGCGCCTGCGCAGCCAGATGCTGCCGGCCAAGATGTACTAGCTGTACTGAGTCTTAAAACCCAAATCACCGAAGACATGAAGACCGCCATGCGGGCGAAGGACAGCGCTCGCCTGTCGACCATCCGTTTGCTTTTATCTGGAATAAAACAACGGGAAGTGGACGAGCGAAAAGAGCTGACTGACGCCGATGTGGTGGCGGTCATCGAGAAGATGATCAAGCAGCGCCGCGAGTCGATCGCGCAGTACGAGCAGGCGTCGCGCAAGGACCTGGCGGACGTGGAGAAATTTGAGCTCCAGCTCCTGAGCGGCTATCTGCCGCAGCAGATGAGTGACGCCGAGATTTCCCAGGCCGTGGACGCAGCGCTCGCCGAAACAAAACCCGGTGGTATTAAGGACATGGGTAAGGTGATGGCAATTCTCAAGCCACGCCTCGCGGGCAAGGCGGACATGGGCAAGGTTTCCAACCTAGTCAAGAGCAAGCTTTCCGGATGACAATCGGGGGGTGATCCCCGAGTCGTTTAAGCAGGACCTGCTCAATCGGGTCGACATCGTGGACGTGGTGCAACGCTACGTCCAACTGCGCAAGGCCGGGGCGAATTACGTCGGCCTCTGTCCCTTCCACAACGAAAAGTCGCCGTCGTTTTCCGTCAGTCCGTCCAAGCAGTTCTATCACTGCTTCGGCTGCGGCGTGCATGGCAACGCGATCGGTTTTTTGATGGCGTACGCGTCGCTGGGATACATCGATGCGGTCAAGGACCTCGCCTCGCAGGCCGGCATGCAGGTGCCGGAAGCCCGGCCGCGCAGCCCCGAGGAGGCGGCGCGCAAGGAGCGTGAGCCCGACCTCACCGCGGTGATGGAAAAGGCGATGGCCTTTTACCGAACCGAGCTGAAGAAGTCGCCGCGCGCCATCGACTACCTCAAGCGGCGGGGTCTTTCCGGCGAGGTCGCCGCGCGTTACCGAATCGGCTATGCACCAGACGGTTGGCAGGGCCTGAAGGAGCCGTTTCCGGATTACGAAGACAAGACCCTGGTGGAATGCGGCCTGGTCATCGCCGGCGATGAAGGCAAGCGCTACGACCGTTTCCGCGACCGCGTGATGTTTCCAATCCTCAACGCGCGCGGCGCGGTGATCGGCTTCGGCGGCCGCATCCTCGACAAGGGGGAGCCGAAGTACCTCAATTCCCCGGAGACGCCGCTATTCGAGAAAGGCCGCGAATTGTATGGCCTGCCGCAGGCGCGAGATGCCATCCGCCTTGCCGGCCGGGTGCTCGTGGTCGAGGGCTACATGGACGTCGTCGCGCTGGCCCAGTTCGACGTCGGCTATGCCGTGGCGACGCTCGGCACGGCGACTACGCCGGTGCACGTCTCCAAGCTCTTGCGGCTCACCGACGAGCTGGTGTTCTGCTTCGACGGCGAT
>JAXDOO010000491.1:0-11929 GCA_034668865.1 Alphaproteobacteria bacterium | reverse complement strand
GAACCCCTCGATGAAAATTTCCGCGCCAATGAGCGGCGCGCGAAGAAGCTTCGCCCCTACTTTTGCGACATCATCAAACCGTGCAACTGCTTTGGGATCCGGAGCTGGTCTCGGTTTATCTGTTCCGGCAACGGCGAGGTAGGCCAGCTTATCTTCAAAACTCAGGCACTCGATGAACAGGGTCGCTCCTGAGACGAATCCTAGGACTCGGCCGTCCTGGATTGCGTCTCGAACCTTGCGCGCGTCGTCCGGATCAACCTGATTTGGCCATCTGCTAGGATCGTGAATCACGTTACAGACATTGGTATCGAAGGTGACGCGCGGCGGCTTGGGTGCGGGCATGATGCGCTCTGTTAATAAGCCGCTCTCGAACTTTTGGGGCCGTAAACCTCCGGTGCTGCCCCGGTGCAGCCCCAGACTCTCCCGATGTCAAGAGGCCAAAAATCGCGCAGAAATTCTGAATCGAAATCAATGGCTTACTGGTGCCGCAAGAGGGATTCGAACCCCCGACCCCGTCATTACGAATGACGTGCTCTACCGACTGAGCTATTGCGGCTTAAATCCGGGTCTCTGATACCGAGCGCGGCACCCCTTTGCAAGCCGCGCCGAGGGCGCAGCGGCGAACCGCCAAGCGCTGGCTCATTTGAAAATCCTGCCTAATTTGTTCCAGTTATCGGCATTTTGCTCCGGCACCGGTTCCTGCTCGGGCTCCGCCTCCGGGCCGGGGTCATCGGGCACATGCACCAGCGGAATCACCGCCTCAGCTTTCGGCTTGCGCGGCCGTTTGGCGGCGGATGCTGCGCGTGCCGGCGCAGCCGGCGCGGGCGTGCTTTCCGGCGGCAACGTGGCGGCCTTGGGCTCGCTCGGCTCTTGGACCGCTAGCTTCGGCGGCGGCGCGGCCTCTATGACAGCGCGCGGCGCTAGAGCGTGTGCGATCGCGTTCACTTCCGGTGCGGCGAGTTCGGCCAGCGGTACCTTCCATTGGAAAGCATCGAGCCGACCGCTGACCGGCGAGACCGGCAGCCAGCGCTCGGAAACCAACCCGTCAGCGGTCCAGGCCGGATCGCGCGCCGCATACACTGCGCGCGCCATCCACTCCCGTGCGCGTCCGTCGTCGCCATGCTCGACTTCCTCGATCTCCGCCATCAGCAATGTTACGCGCCGGGTCGGATTGGTGAGCAGCGGCGCCAGCGCGGCCCGCGCGCGTTCGAACTCGCGTGCGTCGAGCGCCGCGCGCGCGACCGCTAGCGCAGCTTCGGGATGGCCGGGCGCTTTCTGCGCCAGCGCTTCGGCGCGCGTGAGCCGGTCGCGGGCGGAATCACCGAAACGCAAATGCACATAGGCATCCGCCAGCTCGGGATGCGGAGTAGCCTTCCAGGCCTTTTCCAGGATACGGCCCGCTTTGCGCAGACTGCCTGCTTCCGCCAGCAACCGGCCCGCGAGTGCGGCTGCGGGGATCAGCGTCGGCTCCAGCTTCAGCGCTGCCAGCACGAGGTTATTAGCGGTCTCGCGGTCGGTTTCCTCGATACTGAGCGCGCGCGCAGTCAGCAGTACCGCGCGCTGGCGGCGATAGGCCGGGCGATCGAGCAGCCCGCTGCGCATGTTCTTATCCAGCGCGTCCAGCGCACCAGCCCAGTCACCCGCTGCACAACGGAATTCCAGTACCGCCTGCCCCGCCCAACCCGGAGACGGTGAAATTTTCGCGGCTTCTTCGGCATAGGCACGCGCCGCCGTCATGTCGTCCCGGCGTTGCGCTTCCACGAACAATCCACGCAGGCCCAGAAGCTTGGTATCGGTCCGGCGCGCCATCTCGGCAAAGGCGCCTTCGGCCGCTTTCCGGTCACCCGAGAGCTGCGCGGCCTGCGCGCTCAGCAGCAAGGCCAGCGGTTCGCCCGGCGCGAGACGCCGCGCATCATGCGCGTGCTTGCGCGCGGCATGAGAGTCGCCGCTACCGATGGCAATCAATCCGCGTGAAATCGCAAGATACCCCTTGGCCCCGCGGCGGTTGCGCAGGAACAGCGCAAACAGGTCGGGCGCGCGCATGGCTGCGCGCAATAGCGACCAGAGAAAAACCAGCAGCGCCGTCAGCATGGCGACAGCAAAAATCGCGACCATGACCGAAGTTTCGATCCGCCAGCCGCCCCACAGCACGGTTACTGCGCCGGGGCGGTCAGCGAGCCAAGCGATCCCGAGCGCAAGGATGCCGACTGCAAAAAGGAATAAAACAATGCGGATCATTGCGCGCCTGGCCTCATGGTGAGGCCTTGCCGAGCGCGGCAAGCGCGTCGGCGACGACGCGCCGGCTCGCATCCATGGCGGCGTTACGCGCTTCCACTTTCTTGATCCAATCCTCCGCCGGTGCGCGAACAGTTGCCGGCAGCGCATTCAGTTCAGCCAACGCACCAGTGAAATCGGAGCGCGCGGCCTTGGCCTGCGCGCGACTGACAACCGCCGCGGGATCGTCACCCAACGCTTCGTCGGTCGGCCGGATACGCACAAGCTTCTCGGCATTGGCTTGCAGGCGATCAAGAAACCCACCGGCCGGCGTGGGCGCGGCAATCACCTTCAGCATCTCCGGCGCGAGATCGGATAGTTGGCGCGCCAGCAGGGCCGCGCTTGGCACGCCATTGGCGGCGAAAGGCTCGAGCGGTGCGAGCGCCCGCGGATCGATACCAGCCATCTTGGTAGCGGAAAGCTCCGCGACAAAGGGATCGCCGCGCTCGACCGCGGTGCGCAACGCTTGCGCCGCCACCGCTGCGCGCAACGGCCGGTCGCCTGCCGTGGCCAGGCTTTTCGCAACTTCGTCAGCAAGTGTCTTAGACGCGCGCTCCAGCGCAGCCACACGGCTCCCCAGCGCATCGACATTACTGCGCTCGGCTGCGAGCCGCGCAGCATACGCCGTAGCCACGGCGGCCTCGGCCTTGCCGCGCGCCTCGCGGATGGCGGCCGCATTGTCTTCGACGTGGCGAGCGAGATCAGCAACGGCTGCTTGCACAGGCTTAATCGCTCCTTCGATGGCAACACCCGCAGCAGCACCGTTTCCAGCCGTTCGGGGCGCCGCGCTTTCTAGCTTTTCGAGCCGGGCGGCAAGTTCTTCGGTCGCGCCGGTCTCTGGATTGCGCGGCGCGGGACGGCTCGATATTTCGCGCAGCTGCGTTTCTATCCGTGCCAACTGGTGATCAGACCGGGTTTCCGTGCCGGTGAACAGGCCGGCGAGCCACAACACGAAGAAGACAGCGATCGCGACCAGGCCGCCCGCCAATCCTGCCTCAAGCAGAGGCCGGCCCGGTAAGTGACGCGGCGCGTTCTCGGAAGGCTGCGGCGGCGGCTCAGGCGGAGGCGCGGTCCCGCCGGTGTCATAAGCAGGCGGTTCGGTGGAATATTCGGGCGCAACCGCGCTCTCCGGCTCGGAAGGCGGCGTGGGCGAAGCGGCGGCCGCAGATGGCGGTCGCTCGACGGCGAGTTCCGTGGCTTTCAGGTCAATCGTAGGGGCTCGCCGGCGGACCCGCGGCGTCTTTGCCGCCGCGGACGGGGTATCTTCGTTTTCATCCGCCATGCCAGCTTCCCTGCCGCGGTTCCGATTGCCCGGCATACTGCGGACCCAGCCTGGCCGCAACGTGTCAACGCACCGTACCGACAAGTTCCACGATCGATGTTTCGTTCGGCCGTTCTGCGATGCGAACCGTTTTGGCCCCGGCCTGCAGCAGCGGCCGGGCCACCTGCGCCGAAAGACAATAATGGAAGGGCGCAAGCGCTCTGTCGAGCAGCGCGGCGCCCACCGCGCAACTTAAATAGGATTCCACGGTGCGGCGGGAGAAATGCAACACGCCGTCGATTTCGCCCGCTGCCATGGCCGCGCGCGTGGCCGGCGGAAATTCCGGCACCTTCACCGCGCGGTAGATCACGACAGTCTTCATGATAATGCCGTGCTCTGCGAGCGTGGCAGCAAGGTCGGCGGCGCGGTCCTCGCCGGCGAAATAGAGCAGCCGGCGGTCGCGTGTCTTGAATCGCACGATCAGAAGCTGCGCCAGTTCTTCCGCATCGCCATCAGCTGCTGTCACGTCGGCAAAGCCGACCGCGCGCGCCGCTTCGGCGGCATGCAGTCCGACCGTGAAGATCGGCCGGTGTACGAGTTCGGCGATGCGCGGGTGGCTTGCCACTGCGCGGCAGGAATTGGCGCTGGTGATCACCAGCGCATCCCAAGGCCCGCTGCCGAGATCGGCGGCGACACCTTCGATCCGCAGCAGCGGCGCAATCGTGACGTGATGACCACGCTGCCGCAGATTTGAAGCGGTGCGTTGGGCGTCCGGCTCAGGGCGGGTGACGAGAAGTCGCATGCCATCAGCTCAGAAAAAAATCCGCCCCGCCTTGGTGCTTTAGCTCCTGTCCCGCATCTGTACCAAGCGCCGTGGCGTCGGCCCGGTTCCCTCGACGGGATGTCTCAAAACACTGGCTGCCATCAGGCTTCAAAATCATGCCGCGGAAGGAAAGTATATCACCGCTGATTGTCGCGTGACCTGCGATCGGCGCGCGGCACGAGCCGTCAAGCACCGCGAGGAAGGCGCGTTCACACGTCAGCGCGATCGCGGTATCCGCGTGATCAATGCGCGCGAGAAACTCGCGCGTCCTGCTGTCGTCTTCGCGCGTCTCGACCACGATTGCCCCCTGCCCAACCGCCGGCAGAAATTGCTCGGTACTCATGATGGTCGCGATCGCACTCGTGAGATCGAGCCGCTTCAATCCTGCCAGAGCCAGGATAGTCGCGTCGGCATGGCCTTCGTCGAGCTTGCGTAGCCGCGTTTCGACATTGCCGCGTAGCGAGATGACCTGCAGATCCGCTCGCGTGCGTTTGACGATCGCCTGCCGCCGCGGCGAGGCGGTGCCGACCGTGGCGCCGGCAGGCAGGTCCTGCAGCGTCTTGGCCTTGGAGCTGATCAGAACGTCACGCGCATCCTCGCGTGGCAGGTAGGCTGACAGCACCAGCCCGGACGGCAAGAACGTGGGCACATCCTTGGCGGAATGCACCGCGAGGTCGATCTTGTCCGCCAGCAAAGCCTCCTCGATTTCCTTGGTGAACAGCCCCTTGCCGCCGGCTTCGGCCAGAGGACGGTCCTGGATCATGTCGCCGCTGGTGCGGATGGCGTCGATGGTTATGCGCGCGCAATCGAGGCCATGCGCTGCCGCAAGCCGATCGCGCACGGCGCGCGCCTGAATCAGCGCAAGCGGGCTGCCGCGCGATCCGATGCGCAAAACTGCCGGCTCGACCGAGGATTGCGCCATATGACCCCACAATGCTACGCCGGTCTCACTGGGTGGGGCCGGCCCGGCGCGATCATAGGCACCGCATTGGAAATGGAAAGCAGGCAGGCTCATCGAGCACTGGCCTGAAAAGCGGGATGATAGTTCTCGGCATCGAGACGACTTGCGACGAGACGGCGGCCGCTTTGGTCGAACGCCTGGACGATGGGCGCGGCCGCATCCTTTCCAATATCGTGCTGTCGCAGACCGCCGAGCATGCCAGTTTCGGGGGCGTCGTCCCCGAAATTGCCGCGCGCGCCCATGTCGAAGTGCTCGACAGCATCATCGCTACCGCCATGGATAATGCCGGCATCGGCTTCCAGTCCATTGATGCGGTCGCCGCCGCTGCAGGTCCGGGACTGATCGGCGGTGTGCTGGTTGGGCTTACCACCGCCAAAGCCATCGCGCTGGTTTCCGAAAAGCCGCTGATCGGCATCAATCATCTGGAAGCACATGCGCTCACCGCACGGCTGCTCAGCGTCACGCCCTTTCCTTATATTTTATTCTTGGCTTCCGGTGGGCATACCCAGATCGTCGCCGTGCGCGGCGTTGGCCATTACGTGCGGCTCGGTACCACTGCGGACGACGCTATCGGCGAGGCTTTCGATAAGACGGCGAAGCTGCTTGGGCTTGGCTATCCGGGCGGCCCGCAAGTGGAGAAAGAAGCGCTGGGGGGAAACCCTGCGCGTTTCAACCTGCCGCGTCCCATGCACGGCCGGCCGGAGCCGAACTTTTCCCTCTCCGGATTGAAGACCGCGCTGCGGCTGGAAGCGGAAAAGATAGCACCGCTGAATAATCAGGACGTCGCTGACCTGTGCGCCTCCTTCCAGCAGGCCGTGGTCGATGTGATCATGGACCGACTCCGCGCGGGTCTGCAGGTCTTCCGCGACCGCTATGGCACGCCCACAGCGCTCGTGGCGGCCGGAGGCGTGGCGGCCAATCAGGCGATCCGCAAGGTGCTCAACCGTCTCGCCTTTGAGGCGGGGACGGTGCTGGTAGCGCCGCCGATGGAGCTCTGCACCGACAATGGCGCGATGATCGCATGGGCTGGGTGTGAGCGGCTCGCGCTTGGTCTCACCGATACGCTCGAGGTGAATGCCCGCGCGCGCTGGCCGCTCGACGAAGTCAAAGGCGTGCCGATACCCACGCCTGCAAACAGTCGCAGCTGACTGGAGCCGGGCATGAGTTTCGACCACATCGCGGTCTTTGGAGCGGGCGCCTGGGGCAGCGCCTTGGCCAATCTCGCGGCTCAAGCCGGACACGCGGTGACGCTGTGGGCGCGCGATCCGGCCAAGGCCGCGGCCATAGAGCAAAGCCGGCAAAATCCCAGGCTCCCGGGTACCCGGCTCGATGAGCGGGTAGAGGTCACCGGCTCGTTCGCCGATGCCGCCAGCGCCGATGCGATCCTGCTGGTCGTGCCGGCACAAGCCTTGCGATTGGTCGCTTCGAGACTGAACAAGCTTGATGGCACGCCAGTGATCGCTTGCGCGAAGGGCATTGAACGCGGCTCGCTTAAATTCATGACGGAAGTGATCGCGGAAGCCGCACCAAACGCGGCGCCGGCCATCCTTTCCGGGCCTAGCTTTGCTGCCGATGTCGCACGCGGGCTGCCCACGGCGGTGACGCTCGCCGCCCGCGATGAAGCCACCGCTTCAACATTAGCGCACGCGCTCGGCTCTCCGACGTTCCGGCTTTATCATTCCACCGACATGCGCGGCGTGGAGATTGGCGGCGCCGCAAAAAACGTCCTCGCCATTGCGGCCGGGATCGTGGTCGGGCGCGGCCTCGGCCCCAGCGCGGCCGCCGCCCTGACAACGCGCGGCTTCGCCGAATTGTCGCGCTTGGGCCAGGCGCTGGGGGCACGGCCGGAAACGTTGACCGGATTGGCGGGCCTCGGCGACCTCATCCTCACATGCTCCAGTCCGCAATCGCGCAATTTCTCGCTCGGCATCGCACTCGGCCAGGGCAAGCCGGAGGCGCTGCGCGGCGACAAGCTGGCGGAAGGCGCCGCAACGGCGCCGGCGCTGGTAGAGCTGGCGAAGGAAAATAACATCGATATGCCCATTGCCGCCGCCGTCGCCGCAGTGCTCGATGGGCAGCTGAGCGTCGATCGAGCCATCGAATCGCTGCTGACGCGCCCCTTGCGCGCCGAACATTGAGGGAGGCCGTGCATGGCCTACTGGCTTTTGAAGACCGAGCCTGAGGAGTATTCCTGGGACGACCTGAAGAAAACCGGCGCCAAGGGCGACGGCTGGACCGGCGTGCGCAATTTCACCGCACGCAATCATCTCAAGGCGATGAGGAAGGGTGATCGCGTTTTCATCTACCACACCGGCGATGAGAAGCAGGTCGTAGGGGTGGCTGAAGTCGTCCGCGAGGGCTACCCCGATCCCACCGACGAGAAAGGGGTCTTTCTTTCGGTAGATGTGAAAACACTCGATCCCCTGCCTAAACCGGTGACGCTCGCCACCGTCAAAGCGGACAAGAAACTGGCCGACATGGCACTGGTGAAATACGGCCGCCTGTCGGTGCAGCCGGTAACCGACGCGGAGTGGAAAACCGTTTGCAAGATGGGCGGCCTTTAAAGTTTTTCCTCTTCCTCCGCTAAAGTCTGATGCAGGAGCATGCAGATGACCTTCGCCGGACCGAATTATCTCGCCATTCTTGCCGCCGCGGTGGCTGCCTGGATCTTTGGCGCGGTTTACTACACCGCGCTCTCCAAGCCTTGGCTTGCGGCGGCCGGCATCACGATGGCAGAGATGAAGCGGCGGCAGGCCGGCGGTGCCGGCAAGCTCACGAGCATCGCGCCCTTCATCTTATCCTTCATCGCAGAAATCGTCATGGCCTGGGTGCTGGCCGGCGTGCTGGGGCACCTCGGGCCCGGTCAGGTGACGATCCGCAACGGCCTGATCTCGGCATTATTTCTGTGGTTCGGCTTCGTCCTCACCACGATCGCCACCAACAACGCCTACCCAGGACGCAAGCCGATGCTGACCGTGATCGATGCCGGGCATTGGCTCGGGGTGATGCTGATCATGGGCGCGATCGTCGGCGGCTTCGGCCCGAAATAAGCACAGCGCGGCACCGGGTCGTTTCCAAGAAATTTTTGGCTCGTTGCGCTACGCGGCCAGTATACGCCTTTCGATGCAGACAAAATGCCGGTTCAGCGGCTTGTCCGCGCTCTAACTGCCATCGCATAATAGACCGACTGGCATAAGCTGCACGCGGCCGAACCGCGTGCCGGGAGGAAAGTGGCGATGTCGGACAAGATCTACGAAATTCCAAGCGAGTGGAAGCAGCGCGCGTTCATCGATGAAGCAAAATACAAGGAGATGTATGCGCGCTCGATCAGCGATCCGGACCGGTTTTGGGCTGAGGAAGCCAAGCGGCTTGATTGGATCAAACCTTTCACCAAGGTGAAGAACACCTCCTACGAGTCCCACAATGTCTCTATCAAATGGTTCGAGGACGGCACTCTCAACGCTGCCCATAACTGCATCGACCGGCATCTTGCTACGCGTGGCGGCCAGACCGCGATCATCTGGGAAGGCGACGATCCGAACAACGACAAGAAGGTCACCTATCGCGAATTGCATGCTGAAGTGTGCAAATTCGCCAATGTGCTGAAGGCACGTGGCGTCAACAAAGGCGACCGCGTCACGATCTATCTCCCAATGATCCCCGAGGCGGCCTACGCCATGCTGGCCTGCGCCAGGATTGGCGCGGTGCATTCAGTGGTGTTCGGCGGCTTCTCCCCGGATTCGCTTGCCGGCCGCATCAGCGACTGTCAGTCCACCGTGGTGATCACGGCCGACGAGGGCGTCCGCGGCGGACGCAAGATTCCGCTCAAGGCGAATACCGACGCAGCCTGCGACAAGGCGGGCGGCGTCAACTCCGTGATCGTGATCAAGCATACCGGCGCCGAAGTCGAGATGAAGCCGCGCCGCGATGTCTACTACGGAGACGTAGCGAAGACAGTCGAAGCCGATTGCCCCTGCGAAGAGATGAACGCTGAGGATCCGCTCTTCATCCTTTACACCTCAGGTTCGACCGGAAAACCCAAGGGCGTGCTGCATACCACGGGCGGGTATCTCCTGTTCACCGCAATGACGCACCAATATGTCTTCGATTATCACGATGGCGACGTCTATTGGTGTACCGCCGACGTCGGCTGGGTCACCGGCCATAGCTATATCGTCTACGGCCCCCTCGCCAACGGCGCGGTCACGCTGATGTTCGAGGGCGTGCCAAACTACCCGAGCAATTCTCGCTTTTGGGAAGTGATCGACAAACACAAAGTTAATACCTTCTACACCGCGCCGACCGCGATCCGCGCGCTGATGCAGGCGGGTGACGGCCCGGTGAAGCGCACCTCGCGCGCCTCGCTCAAGCTGCTCGGCACGGTGGGCGAGCCGATCAACCCGGAAGCCTGGGAATGGTATTATCACGTTGTCGGCGACGGACGTTGCCCGATCGTCGACACGTGGTGGCAGACCGAAACTGGTGGGCAGTTGATCACACCGCTGCCTGGCGCGACGCGGTTGAAGCCTGGCTCCGCCACGCAGCCTTTCTTCGGAATCATTCCGCAAATCGTTGACGCCGAAGGCAAGGTGCAGGAGGGCGCGGCAACCGGCAATCTGGTGATTGCGGACTCCTGGCCCGGGCAGATGCGCACCGTCTATGGCGACCATCAGCGTTTCGTCGACACTTACTTCAAAACTTATCCGGGTAAGTACTTCACCGGCGACGGCTGCCGCCGGGATGAGGACGGCTATTATTGGATCACCGGCCGCGTCGACGACGTGATCAATGTCGCCGGCCACCGCCTTGGCACGGCCGAGGTGGAAAGCGCACTGGTCGCGCATCCCAAGGTGTCGGAGGCCGCCGTGGTGGGCTATCCGCATGACATCAAAGGTCAGGGCATCTACGCCTATGTGACGCTGATGGCCGGCGAAACGCCGAGCGAGGATTTGCGCAAGGAGCTGGTGGCCTGGGTGCGTAAGGAGATCGGGCCGATCGCCTCGCCCGATATGATCCAGTTTGCCCCCAGCTTGCCGAAGACGCGGTCGGGCAAGATCATGCGGCGCATCCTGCGCAAGATCGCGGAAGGCGAGTTCGGCAATCTCGGCGACACTTCCACGCTGGCCGACCCGACGGTGGTGGATGACCTCGTCAATAACCGGCAGAACCGCAAGGACGCGCAGGGGTCGGCGGGGCAGGAACCGGCGCAGGCCACCCGGATGCCGCCCCCGCAACCGCAACCCGCGGAGAAGGCAAAGCCGGGCAACTTCTTTAACAAGCTGTTCGGCGGGTGATCGCCGCGATCATGGCGCAAAGCTTTTATGCTTTTCGCCCTGCGTCGGGACCCTGGCGCTGATTGCCGCCCGGCTTCCGGCGGGCTGTGGAACCGAATCCACCTTTCCGCGTTGGGGAGAGCTGAAAGTGTGGGTGTCGCATGCTTAACAACCGCCGCTTTTTTCTGTCTGTTTTGCAATTGATCTGTTTTGCGGCTTTTATCAACGCCACCCCGGCAATCGCCCGCGAAGTCGTCTCCTTTTCGGCCCCGCCCGGCACCATTGTGGTGAAGACCGGCGAGCGACGGCTTTATTACGTCTTTGATGATGGCCGTGCGATCCGCTACCCGGTCGGCGTCGGAAAGAAGGGTATGCAGTGGCAAGGCGAGTCCTTCATCAGCGGGAAATATGTCCAGCCCGCCTGGTCTCCGCCGGAGGAAATACGGCGCGATAAGCCAACCCTGCCTTCTGTGATCCCCGGCGGTTCGCCGAGCAATCCAATGGGCGCGGCGGCAATGACCTTGTCCGGCGGTGAATACGCCATCCATGGCACCAATGCACCGGCGTCGATCGGCGGCTTTGTCTCCTACGGCTGCATCCGCATGTATAACCAGGACATCGTCGATCTGTTTGCGCGCGTCCAGGTCGGCACCCGCGTCATCGTCACGCAGTAGTCCTCTTCACCGGTACAAGTCCGCGCGTGTGGGCGGCAGGCCGGAAGGTCCCTTGTCGCGCCGGGACGCAAGCGTCTGGAAAATCCGCGCCGTGTTACGTTCAAAGGCGATCGAAACACCGGCCAGGTAAGCGAGCCACAGCCGGGTCTTGTCGCGGCCGACCTCGCGTTCCGCAGCTTCACGATTTGCCAGCAGGCGGTCATGCCAGAGCCGGCAGGTGCGCGCATAATGCTCCCGCCAAGCTTCAACGTCATGCACTTCGAAACCGCTGCTCTCGAGATTGGCCGCGGTCATGCCGATATGGTCAAGCTCGCCGCCGGGAAAGATGTAGCGCGCAAGCGCGACTGCCTCCGGCCGCTTTTTGCGAAACCCCCTTGCATCCGTTTTGGCAGTGCGCGCGATGGCGTGATGCAAATAAAGGCCCTGCGGCCGCAGCAGGCGGTTGATGGTCTGGAAATAGGCGCGGTGGTTGGCGAGCCCGACATGCTCGAACATTCCGATGGAGGCGATCTTGTCGAAACTGCCTTGCAGCCGTGTGTAATCCTTCAGTTCGATCGTCACCCGGTCTTGCAAACCGAGCTTCGCCACCTTTTCTTTCGCCAGGGCATACTGGTTTTCCGCCAGCGTCACCCCATGCGCGCGCGCGCCGTAATGCTGGGCGGC
>JAXDOO010000490.1:0-4693 GCA_034668865.1 Alphaproteobacteria bacterium | reverse complement strand
AGCGTCATCGTGGTCCGGATCGTGATGAAAGATGGCCAGCCTGTTGACGCCGCCCGCGTCGGCAAGCCGTACAGCCTGCTGCCACGTAGAATGCCCCCAACCAGCATGGTCGGGGAATTCCTCGTCGGTATAGGTGCAGTCGTAAATCATCAGGTCAGCGTTCTGCACCAGCGACAGCACCGTGCGGTCGAGTTCGTCCAGCCGGTGCTCGGTATCGGTGATGTAAGCAATCGATTTTCCGACCCATTCCAGCCGATAGCCTACGGCCCCGCCCGGATGATTCAACATCCCCGTGCGCGCTTTGATGCCGCTGCCTAGGTCCAACGTTTCGCCCGCATGAAAGTCGCGAAACTGCACCTCTGCCTGGAACGCCTCGATTTCGATCGGAAACAGCGGAGGGCTCATGATGCTGCGGATCGTGCCTTTCAGACTTCCGTTCGGCAGCAGATTGCCCGCCCATAACCTGATCCGGTTACGGGCGTCATAGAAAGGCGCAAAAAACGGAACGCCGCAGACGTGATCCATGTGGCAATGACTGAACAAGAGATCGGCGTCTACGCTTCCCTGGCCAGCCAGACGGTCGCCGAGCTTCTTGATTCCGGTGCCGGCATCGAAGATCACGCTGCGGCGACCAAGTTCGACTTCGACGCAGGACGTATTGCCGCCGTAGCGAACGGTGTCCGGGCCGGCGGTCGGCAGGGTCCCGCGGACGCCCCAGAACCGAACGGTGAGCTGCTGCTCCAACGACATGCAATCTCCAAGCAAAAAAGGGGGAGCCTAGCGGCCGTGAACGACTAGTGCCCCGCTTCCGAAGTTCGTGATACCGCGCGGCACCCTCTGACACGAACTTCGGAAGCAAAGGGGGCACTAGCAACTTTATGATTCTAGTGCCGCTTTTCGATTTGAAGTTCCTAATCGAGCCTTCCTGCAGGTGGTGTAGGAACTTCAAATCGGCGGCACTAGATCACCTGCACCAATCGCGCGGCGGGTGACAGTTCGGAGATCTGTTCTTCAAAGCGATTATAGAAATGGTTCAAGAGCGCGCCGCCGAGCGCGCGGCAATGCGCCAGCGCATTGTTGGCCTCGGCTAGCCGTTGCTCGGCGATCGCCGTTACCAGTTCGGCGTGGCGGCGCGACAGCTCGGCGAATTCCGGACTTGCGGCTTTTTCTTCGTCGCCAACCAGAGCGAAGAGCTTTATAGGGTGCGACTTGCCTTTCAACGGCATCGCGCCGGCCTCGAGGAAAGCAAAGCCAGGAACGCCGCGGACAACTTCTGCCGACACCACGATATCCACGCCGACGGCCTTGCAACTGGATTCGATCCGCGCGGTAGTGTTCACCACATCGCCCATGGCCGTGTAATTGAAGCGCCGCTGCGATCCCATATTACCGACGCAGGCCTCGCCAGTATGCAAGCCGATGCCGATCTTCACATCAGGCAGCCCGCGTTTGCGAAAACCGAAGGCGTCGCGTTCGTTCAGTTCGGCCAGCGCGGCGCGCATTTTCACCGCGGCGCGGCAGGCATGCAGCGGATGCTCCGGAATATCAAGCGGCGCGTTCCAGAAGGCCATGATGGAATCGCCGATATATTTGTCGATGGTCCCGAGTTCGACCTGTATGGCGTCGTTCAGCGCCGACAGCAGCGTGTTCATAAAATCCACCAACTCGACGGCCGACAGCCCTTCCGAGATCGGGGTGAAATCACGCACATCCATGAACATGATGGTGATTTCTTTGGCCTCGCCACCGAGCTGCAGAGACTGCGGCGCCTGTTCGAGCTTGCGCAAAAGCTCAGGCGCCACGTATTGGCTGAAGGCGCGTCTGACGAATTTCTTCTCGCGGTCGGTGGTCACGTATAGAAAACCTACCACGGCGAGGTAGGTGGCGCCTGCGCCGATCGACGGATATACCGGGTCGAGCAGGAAGCCGGCATTCGAGAAGGCGAACCACGATAGCGCCAAGCCCGCAGCGACGATGAGCGCGCCCGCCAGCGCCGCGTATTGCGCCCCGAGTGCTAGTAACAGCACGGTGAGCAGCGCCCCGAGCGTCACAGTAGCGAAGATTTCACCGCCCGTGCTCCAATCCGGACGCTCCAGGAAAGTCTGTCCTATGATCTGCTCGATGGTTTGGGCGTGTATCGATGTGCCCGGCACCCTCTCACCCAATGGGGTGGGCCAGATGTCGTGCAGCCCGGCCACTGAGGTACCGACCAGCACGATCTGGCCATCGATCTTCGGCCGGACCTCGGCTTCTTTGGCGGCATCAAGCACGTCCTTCATCGAAACGTAGCGTTCCGCTCTGTCGTGGTCGAAATAGACCCACATCTCGCCCCCGCCGGTCACCGGGATGCGGAATTGGCCGATGCGCATATCGACCATCGCCGGGAGGCCGGTATCCGTTTCGCCGCTCGCACTGCTGCTCCGCGTAACGATGGTTGTTTGCTGCTGCGCGACGCGCAGGGCTTCCGCACCAAGGCCGGGGTAGGTTTTCTTGCCGTCAGTAAACAGCAGCGGCACGCGCCGTATGATACCGGATTTATCCTCCCCGCTTATGCTCATGGAACCCACGCCGCTTGCAGCAGCGTCGAGAATGCTCAAGTTCGATACTGTTCCGCTGAAATGCTGGACAATCGCAGCGGGATTGGCGCCCGCCATCGCGAAACCGGATTTCACCGGCGGGCGATGGCCGTTTGGTACTTTAGTTGGACCAAAGCCGAGCACCACGGGCGCCTGCTTGATGGTCTCGGCGAGCAACTCATCGTGATCCGGAAGCTGCGCCATAAAGTTTTTCACCCGCTCCGTTTCCGCCGCATCGGCGAAGCTGAAACCCTTGGCGAGCTGGCTCGGAGAGGTGCGGTCAGGCTCCGGAAAAATCATGTCGAGCGCAATTACCGCCGCCCCGAGGTCGCTCAGCCGTTGCACGAATTGAGCGATCAGCGTGCGCGGCCAGGGCCACTGGCCGTATCGCGCCAGCGAGGCCTCATCGATGTCGATAACGCGGACCGGGAAATCCGCGTAAGGGCGCGGCTGCAGCTGCTGATAGATGTCGAAGCTGCGCTCGCGCATATGCGCGACGGGCGCGGGATCGAAAGCACGCACCGCGGTGACGGCCGAAAGCACCACGGTTGCCAGCAACACCGCCTTTGCCGTCTTGCTTCGCAGGAGCCTCGGAATAACCATGCCCGCCCGTCCCCGACGCAAACCCAATTGGCCTTCCCTGGGGCGTCACCCGGCCATTATCTGGCATGCGACATAGTCTGGCGAGGCCTTTTGCTAACGGTTAACCCTAAACCGAGGGGTTTTCAGGCGGTGTAAGGGTATTCTGCCCTCGAACCCTTACCGCCGACGCGCGTTGTATCAAGGCGGGAGGCGGCTGGTTAAGAGCTGCTTGCCGCAGTGAGGAAGGTCGTCGCCAGCGGCGCAAGGATTCGTTCACCGCGGCTGCAATCTTCCCCTGGAAGGCATGACGGGTTTAACGCGCGACCCACCGCCCGTCGCTAATCTTCCCGCAGATTTTGCGCAGGGCTGCAAATGTGTAAATTTTACGCTCCCGGTATTCCGCTTGGCCTCGTCGCTGCCGTCCTGCTGTTCAGCGGGCAAGCGCAGGCTCAATCCCAGATGCAGCAGGTTGCGGACGAGGCCGCCCTTGCGGCGGTGCAAATACTGGGCGCTGGCGGCACATCGAATGATGCGGTCGCGGCGGCTCAGCAGATCGCCGCTCCCGGCATGAAATCGGAAGTTAGCGCTTCATCCGCGGAGCTTGCGGTTACGGTGAAATTGTCGGCGGCCGATACAAAAGCCCCGGCTGTCAGCAGCACCGCGCGTTACCTGCCGCCGGATCAACCGCCCAAATGGAGCTGGGCTTCTCGGCAGCGCTTTGCGGTGAAACCCGCGCCGGTAATGATCGGCTCATTCTGCGCGGCAAATTGCCAGCCAAATCCGCTGCGCTGAATTCGCCACTTCACGATAAGCTTTGTACTGCTTCCTGGCGCGCGGCCAGCTGCGCTTCGAGCCGTGCCACATTCTGCAGCAGGCGCTGGCTGGTCAGCCGCAGGAAATGGAAGCCGAATTCGGGATTTTCGAAATACAGCTCCCGCACCTTGTCATAGGTGATGGAAAGCACGTGGCCGTTCTGGGTGCAGATCACCGACTGCGTGCGACGATTATCGGGTGTTAGCAGACCCATCTCGCCGATGATGTGTCCCGGCAGCAGTTCGATCCCGAGTTCCTTCACCAGATACTTGCCTTTGGCGATCAGGAACATCTCGTCGGCGAGATCGCCCCTGTTGAAGAGCACAGTGCCTTTGCGGAATGCGCGACGTGTCGTGAAAGGCTCCAGCCAGTCCATCGACAGGTCGCCGCCTGCCGCGATGCGGACCTTCTTGATCAATTCGCGGATCTGATAAAGGCGATACGTATTGAGCGGCAGCAGCATGCCGTAGAGAAAGATCGTCGGCAGAGCCGGCGTGAAAATCCCGTAGCCCAGGAAGAAAATGGTCGAGGCGATGGCGGCGATGCGCAGCGGGATGATGGTCTTCATCGAAACCGATGCGACGTAAAAGATTCCGCCGAACAGGCCGAGAATATTGGCGAGCGTCAGGAAGGTGAGAAGGTTCTCCCACCGAAGAAAACGTATTGCATAGTCCCAAGTAAGATAGGGAGTCAGATCCATCGCGCCCCTCCGAAACCGGCCC
>JAXDOO010000489.1:0-17690 GCA_034668865.1 Alphaproteobacteria bacterium | reverse complement strand
ACTGGCGCTGGAACGCCGTCAAGACGTTCTTCATCGGCCTGATCGCCGGCATCGTCGCGCTCTTTGCAGTGGCCTGGATGCTGACGGCGTAGCCTTAGCGCGCGATCAGCAAAAGTGGGAACCGGTTTTGCGTCCGATCGCGCGCTAACTTATTAATTTGGCGCATGATCTTATCGGCGAACCGGATTCCACTTCGCCGGATCATGCGCTAGGCGACCTTTTCGCGCGCCCGTTCCATAAAGCCTTCGCCGTCGGGACGCAGCGAACGCAGGATCGCGGTGCACTGCCATGCTCCCGGAGCACCATCGATCTCATAAATGTTGTAGCCAGCTGTCTCATCGCTGTGGGGCGGAGCCGAGGCTGACGGCACGCCGAAGGCGGGAATGCGCCGCTGCGGCCCATCCAGCCAGATCAACGAATGCTCATGGTTATGGCCGTGCAGCACGAGATCGGCGCCGTGCTCGGCCAGTACCGCGCGGAAAGCGCGGGCATCCACCAGGCGGCGGAAACGCCCTCCGGGGCTGCTTTTCGGCGGGTGATGGATCAGCACGACGCGAAACAGGCCTTCATCCTTAAGGCCGCCGAGCGTCTTGGCGAAACGCGCGATTTGCTCGCGTCCAAGCTCGCCCGTTGCCATGAAAGGAAGCGTCGGTACAGCAGTCGACAACCCAATGAGCGCGATCGAACCGCGCCGGCGCACGAAGGGATAGGTGATTTCCTGACCAACCAGCACCTGCACGGCATCGTTAGTCATGAACTCGCCCCAGTGCTTTCCGGAATGCGAGGCGGTCGCGCCGACATAGGCGTCGTGATTGCCCGGCACCACGGTGACATCATGCGGCGTGCCGAGCGCCTCCAGCCAGGCGCGCGCAGGTTCAAATTCCTTTTCCAGCGAAAGGTTGATCAGGTCGCCAGTGATTGCGAGATGGTCGGGCTTGAACGACCGCATATCGGCGATCAGCTCCGCAAGCACATCCACTTGGTGGAGCGCGCGGCGCTTGCGGTGCCAGTTGAAAAAGCCCAGCGCGCGTTTGCCGGCGAGCTCGCGCAGCCGCGGCCTCGGCAAGGATCCGAGATGTGGATCGGAAAGATGCGCCAGCCTGAACATTTTATGTCAGGCGCTGCCTATCAGGATTCCAGCAAGAAAGACCAGCGTGCCCCCGACCACGATCTGGAATGTGGCCGACAGGAAGGGCGTGTCCATGTAGCGGAAACGAATATAGGCGATGGCGAAGAGCTCGATTGCGACGACGATGACGGCGAGAATGGTTGCCACCCAGAAATCCGGGATGAGGTAGGGCAGGGTGTGACCGACGCCGCCAATGGTGGTCATGATCCCCGTCACTGTACCCCGCACCCAAGGCGTGCCGCGACCTGTGAGCGAACCGTCGTCGGAAGCGGCCTCGGCGAAGCCCATCGATATGCCGGCGCCGACCGAGGCAGCCATGCCGACCAGAAATGTTTCCCAGGTACTGTGGGTGGCGAAGGCGGCGGCAAATAGCGGCGCCAACGTCGATACCGAGCCGTCCATCAGCCCGACCAGACCCGGCTGCACATATTGCAGCAGGAACACCCGGCGTGCGGTTTCGTCTTCGTGCTCGCGCTCTTTCTTGGTGAGGATTTCCTCCCCAAGCTTATGCGCCATGTCCTCGTGTTCGTTCTCGATTTCGGCGAGCTCGTCGAGCAGCTTGCGGATCGTGGCGTCCCGCGTGGTTTCTGCCGCCTTACGATAAAAACGGCCGGCCTCATATTCCATCGCCTCGGCGTATTTGCGGACTTCGTTGAGATTGAGTGCGCCCATCAGCCAAATCGCGGGTTTCTGCATGAAGCCTTTGACGTCCTGGCGGCGGATAAGCGGCAGGTAGTCGCCGAATTTTTCCCGATAGAGAGTGAACAGCACAGTTCGGTGGCGCACTTCCTCGTCCGCCATTTCCTCGAATACCTTGGCTGAGGCGGGAAATTGTGCGCGCAAACCTTCGGCGAATCCGCGATAGATGCGGCTGTCTTCTTCTTCATTGGTGATGGCGAGGGCGAGGATTTCTTGCTCGGAAAGGTCGGAAAATCGCTTCACGGGGCGGCCTCTGGCTGGAAGGACGACTTAGCTATATTGGAAGACTTCTAAACTATATAGGCCGACCGATGAAAAAGACCAATTCGCCCCGCGATCTTCCCGGCCGGCTGTGGGAATCTGTCTTCCGGCCCCTGCTGCATTCCTATTGGCGCTTGGCGCGTGGAATGACACTTGGCGTGCGCGCCCTGGTAGTGGACAGTTCCGGGCGCATTCTTCTGGTGCAGCACAGCTATGCGCGCGGCTGGCATCTGCCAGGCGGCGGGGTGGAGTGGGGCGAAACGATGCTGCAGGCGGTGGTGCGGGAATTGGCCGAGGAGGGCAATGTCCGCGTTGGCAGCCCGCCCCGGTTGCATGGCATCTTTTTCAATCGTCACGTCTCTAAGCGGGACCATATCGCGGTCTATGTGGTGCAGGATTTCGAACAAGGACCGTTCAAGGCAAACCGCGAGATCACTCTCGCGTCTTTCTTCGCGCTGGATGCGTTGCCGAACGATACCACCGCCGGCACGCGTGCCCGCATCGCCGAGGTGATGGGTGGCGCGCCGGTGAGCGAGCATTGGTGACGCGGTCAGCGGTGCGATTGGACCGCAGCCGCGCCAAATGATAATCGCCACGCGCGGGGATAGGGAATGAACGATCTTTCGTTGACGATTCTGCCGGAAAGCGCCGACGACGCGCAGGCGATCGATCGCCTGCACGAGCGCACCTTCGGCCCAGGGCGTTACGCGCGCACCGCCTACCGCATCCGCGAGGGCGTCGTGCATAGTCTGGATCTGTCATTCACCGCGCGCATCGGAACGCTGCTGGTTGGCTCGGTGCGGCTTTCGCCCATCCGCATCGGCGAGACGGCCGCGCTCTTGCTCGGCCCGCTGACGGTGGAGCCGCCGTTCCGTGATCGCGGCATCGGCATCGGCCTGATCGAACGCTCGCTCCAGGAAACGAAAGCAAAGGGGCACAAACTGGTCGTGCTTGTCGGCGACGAATCCTATTACCAGCGCTGCGGCTTCAAGCGCATCCCCAAGGGCAGGGTCACTATGCCCGGCCCGGTTGATCCGCAAAGATTGCTGGTGGCTGAATTGGCCGACGGCGCCTTTGCCGGCGTGAGCGGGCCGATCAGGCCGGAGTAGGAAGCTTATCCCTCCCCTTTAGGGGAGGGTGGCTGACCGAAGCGAAGCCGGTGGGGTTTGCGATGACCCTTGCCGGAAAACTACCGGCCTTCCCTTGCCCAGGTCGCGGCGAGGCTGCCGATCAGCAGCAGCAGCCCAATAAAGCCGGCGAAAACCGGCAAAACGCCGATGCCGCGCACCACGCTGGCATCGCGGATCTTCAGCCCGATCCAGTCGTCGCCCTGGAAAATCCCGGTCGAACGCACACCGAGAATCCGCGGCAGCGTCACCCCGGAAGTTTCGGTCAGGCGGCGCGCGGCGCCGCCGGTGGCGGCGGCCAGCGGCGCCAGCACTTCGGTTGTCGAGGTGACCTCGGTAAATTCGCGCGGATTGGCCGGCCCGATATTCACCAGGGTGGTCAGCTTGCCATCGGTGGCGCGCCACAGGCCAAGCTCGCCCGCCGGCATGGAGCCGCGCCACAAGCCGGGCTGCGCCGGTTGCAACGTCAGCGTCGTTGTGCCGCCGGAGGGCGAGGTGACGGTCACGTCACCGATGGTGTCGGCCATCGACTGGCGCTCGATCGACAGCTCGCGCCCGTGGGAGGAGAGCCGCAGCGCTTCCTCTTCCAGATCAGGTTGCTTCATCAGCCAATGCGAAAGCCGCCGCAACAGGTCGAGATGCGGTCCACCCCCCTCGTAGCCGCGCGCCCATAGCCAGATGTGATCCGAGAGAAGCAGGGCCACGCGGCCTTCGCCTTCGCGCGCCAGCACCAGCAGCGGCTTGTCATCGGCAGCCTGCATCACCGTTGCGCCCTCGGCTTTTCTGGTGTCCACCACGCGGAACCAGCGGCTCCAGCGCGGCGGGTCGGAGGCCGCGCCTTCCAGGTCGCGCGTCACCGGATGCCGCTTGCCGACGGTGCTGAGTTGTGCGCGGAACGGCGTCTCGGTCACCTGCCCACTTGGCTCCGCCGGGAGAATGACTTCAAGCGGCGTGCGCCACAGGCTGGTGGAGCTGGCATAGTCCGGGCCTGCCGCGACCAGCACGGCCCCGCCTTTGCGCACATAGCGCGCGATATTGTCGAAATAGATGATCGGCAGCACCCCCTGACGCGCGTAGCGGTCGAAGATGATGAGCTGGAACTCGTCGATCTTCTGCTGGAACAGCTCGCGGGTCGGAAAGGCGATCAACGAAAGCTCATTGATCGGCGTGCCGTCCTGCTTTTCCGGCGGGCGCAAGATGGTGAAGTGAACGAGATCGACGCTGGCGTCGGATTTCAGCAGGTTGCGCCAGGTGCGCTCACCCGCATGCGGCTCGCCGGAAACCAGCAGCACGCGCAGCTTGTCACGCACCCCGTCGATGGAAACGACGGCGCGATTGTTCACTGCAGTCAGCTCGCCTTGCAGCGGCGAGGCTTCGATCTCGACGATGTTGGGCCCGGCATGCGGGATGTGAATGTCCAGCTGCACCGGCTGGCCCACCGCCACGCTCCGGGTTTCAATCGTCTCACCGTCGCGGCGCACGGTCACTTGCGCAGTGCCCCCCGACGAGCCCTGGTCCTCGACACGGAACGTAACTGCTTGCGCCTGGTCAACGATGCCGAAGCGCGGCGCGCTAAGGAGCGCGACGCGGCGGTCGCGCTCATCCTTCGTGCCGGTGATCAGTGCATGCAGCGGCGCGGCGAAGCCAAGCGCGGCGGCTTCCGCCGGCACGTCATGGACGCGGCCATCGGTAAGCAGGATTGCGCCGGCGACCCGGTCCGGCGGCACGTCCGCGAGCGCGGAGCCGAGTGCGGAGAACAGACGCGTGCCGTCGGTCTCGCCATCCGATTGGCCGGCCTCCACGGTGCGGACTTCCAATCCGGAGATCCGGCCAAGACGTTCGATCAGCGCGGCGCGCGCGGCTTCGGTCTGCTGCTGGCGATCGCCGAAATTCTGGCTCGGACTCTTGTCGACGACAACCACGGCTACGGAGGTGAGCGGCTCGCGATCCTCGCGGGTGAAGGAGGGGTTCGCCAGCGCGAGCACCATCAGCAGCAGCGCGATCGTGCGCACGACTGCGCCGCGGCTGCGGGCAAAAAACAGCAGCCCGGCCACGATCAGCGCAACAGCGAGGCCGACCCATACAACATAGGCTGGTACCAACGGCGCGAAGGCGATGCCGAAATTCATATGGTTCCTATTGTCCCAGCCGCTCGAGCAATGCGGGCACGTGAACCTGGTCGGCCTTGTAGTTTCCCGTGAGCGTGTACATCACGATGTTCACGCCGGCGCGAAAGGCAAATTCGCGCTGGCGCGGTTCGCCCGGCGTGAGCGGCAGCATGGCCTGACCGTCCGGCCGCATCGCCCAGGCGCCGGCGAAATCGTTGGAAGTGATGATGATGGAAGAAACTCCGTCGCCGGCGCGGGCAGGCCGGTCGCCGAGGTCCTCGTCAGCAGCAGGCAGGGCCTCCACCCAAAGGCGGCCCGCGTTGAAGCGGCCGGGGAAATCGCGCAGCAGGAAGAAGGTCTTGGTCAGCACGTGATCGCCTGAGACTGGCTCGAGCTCCGGAATATCGAGCGACGACAAAATCTCGCGCAGCGCCACCATGCCGGGACCGCGTGACTCACCACCCGGTCCCGGCGGCGCTTCGATGGCGTCGCGGGTGTCGAACAGCACGGTGCCACCTTGTTTCATGTAGGCATCAAGCCGCGCCAGCGCCTGGACGGAAGGTTTCTGCGCAGCGGCGACAACCGGCCAGTAGATCAGCGGGAAGAAGGCGAGATCGTCGCGCGCAATTTCCAATCCCATCGGCTCACCGGCTTCCAGGGAAGTGCGCTGGGACAGAAACAGCGTCAGACCTTCCAGGCCGATACGGCTGATGCGGTCCACCTCGGCATCGCCGGTGATGACATAAGCAAGATGCGTCTGCAGCGAGGCTCTCTTCGCAAAGTCATCATTTTGGGCGAAAGCTCTGGGCGGCGCTGCGAGCGCAGCGGCCAGAATGCCAATGGCAATGATTGCGGTAGCAGGGCGCCGCCGGAAGGTCAGGCGGGCGAGACCGCCTGAAAGCCAGAACACCACCAGCGCGTCGAGCAGCAAAAGAACAAGCGCGGCAAGCAGGAGCGGCCCGCGCAGATCCTGCGGTTCGCCAAGGCGATATTGATCGCGGCGGGCATTGAGCGGAGAGAAATCCAGCCGTGCCATCCGGTCAGCGGGCCGCAGCGTATTGACCGCGATCAGTCCTTCCGGCGGGCCATAGAATCCGGGCGGATGCTCGGCGTCGGCGCGGCCGGAGAAATCCACCGGAATCGGCCGCGCCGTCGGCGGCGGCGGCACGAATGCACCGAAGCCGTCGAGCACACGGCTCGGCGGCACCACGTCGCGCGTTGTCTGCCGGTCGCCGGCCTCGTTTTCGGCAGCGGCGGTGTTGCCCGCGATGGCCACGATACGCTTGAGCATGTCGACGAAGGTGCCGGAGATCGGCAGGTCCGACCAGCGCGTGTCGGCGGTGACATGGAACAGCACAACAACGCCCTTGCCGCGGCGCGCGGCGGTGACGAGGGGCGTTCCGTCCGCGAGCGTCGCCCAGGTGCGATCGGAAAGCTCGGCATCCGGCTCGGCCAGGACTTGCCTGGTCACGGTGACGTCGGTCGGGATCGCCAGGCCGCTGAACGGGCCTTCGCGCGAAAAGCCTGCGAGCTGCTGCGGCTGGTCCCAGCTCAAGCTGCCGCCAAGAATGCGCCCGCCACGCCGCAGCCGGACCGGCACGAGATCGTCCTCCGAAGCTGCCAGGCGCGCGCCGGCAAAGCGCACCAGCACGCCGCCGTCCTCGATCCATTTGGTCAGTTTCTCGCGCGCTTCACCGGTAACATTGCCGACATCCGCAAGGATCATCATCGGCAAGTTCTGCCCGACGAATTGCGAAACCGCTTCTGCGGGCGCCGCGCTTTCCGCCAGCCGTACGTCGGCGAATGGGTTAAGCGCGCGCGAGAGATAATAGGTTGAGGCCAGCAGCGGCTGGGCCGTATCACTGGTCGAGCCGGAGATCACGCCGATGGCGCGCCGCCGCCAGCGTTTGTCAAGCAATTGCACCGCTCCAGAGGAACGCTGCGCCGCGATCTCGATCCGGGCGATGTCGTTGCGGATCTCCACCGGCAGTTGGAACTCGGCTTCGGTTTCCAGTTCCGCCGCGCTGAAAGCATAGCGGGCCTCGCCGAGCGGCAAGCCTTTGAAATCGAGCGCGCGCAACGCGCCGGTTTCCTCGCCGCCGTTTTCAGCACGTAATACCTTCACCGTCAGTGCGCCGGCAGCATTTTCCGCCGCGGCGAGCGCATGCGCCGGCGGCAATCCACCTTCGATCACGCTCAATCTGCGCGGGCCGAGCGTCCGGTTGAGTCCCTCGATGAACTCCTTGCCCTGGCCGAGATCAATTCCATCCGACAGCCAGACAAATTCGATATCCGGCGAGCCGCTGACGAGCCGCTCGATCATCGGCAGCGCTTCCGCGCGCGGCAGGGCATGTGGCTTCGGCTTGAGCTGGCGCAGCCGCACGCGCGCGGCGCCTGCGGTGCCGATGGAAATGTCACGCGCGCTTTCCGACAGCGGTGCCAGCGCCACACCGCGGTTATCGTTTTCCGCCTGCACAACGAGATCATCGGCGGCGCGCAGCCGCGCATCCCAGGTGGAGGCGGCAGTCCAGCCGTCGTCGATCAGCACGGCGAGCGGCGCGGCGCCGCCCGATGTGGCGATGGAAGGATTCCACTGCGGTCCGGCGGCGGCGAGGATCACCAACGCGGCGAGCAGCAGCCGCAGCAAGGTCAGCCACCATGGCGTGCGCGAAGGCGTTTCCTCCTTGGGCGCAATATCGAAAAGCATGCGGGTCGGGGGAAAATCGACGCGGCGCGGGCGCGGGGGAATGAGCCGCAGCAGCCACCACAGCACCGGCAGGCTGAGCAGGCCCAGCAGCACCAGCGGCTGCGCGAACACAAGCGGAAGCCCTGCAATCATGCAGACCTCGCCGTATAGCCGGCGTGCCAGCGGTCGATGCCGGTATCGCCCGGCCGCACGCCCATGCGCGCATGCAGCGCCAGCAGCAATTCGCTCGCCGGCCGATCGGTGCGGTGGATGGCAAAGCTCCAGCCCAGCCGGTCGGTTTCCGCGCGGATTTCCGCGCGGTGGCGCTCGATGCGCTTTGCGTAATCGGCGCGCCAGGTTTCCGCGCGCCCGGCGGTAATGCTGCCCGCTCCCTCCGATTCGACAAATTCCACGCGCCCGGAATAGGGGAACGTTTCCTCCGCCGGATCGACCGTCTGCACCACATGGCCCTGCGCGCCGCCGGCGGAAAGCTGCGCGATGGTCGCGCGCACGTCGCCGATCGGGCTCCACAGATCGGAGAGCATCACCACTTCCGCCAGAGGGGACGGTGCGAAGGAGGGCGGCAGGCTCATGCGCTCTCCCGTATCATGGATGATGGCCTGCGCCATCTTGTCGATAATGTTGCGGCTTGCGCTCGGCCGCATCAGGCCCGGCATGCCCACGCGCTCGCCGCCTTGCACCAAAATCTCCGCCAGTGCGAAGGCAACGACCACAACGCGTTCGAGCTTGGTATCGCTCGCGAAGCGAGAGATGAAGTTCATGGAGGGCGAACGGTCGGGCCAGATCCAAACCGTGTGCGCGGCCTCCCATTCCCGCTCGCGCACATAAAGATGGTCGTCGCGCGCAGAACGGCGCCAGTCGACGCGATGCGCCGGCTCGCCGGAAACGAAGCGGCGATATTGCCAGAAATTCTCGCCCGAGCCCGCGCGCCGGCGTCCGTGCAAGCCGTGGATCACAGTCGCGGAGATGCGGCGCGCTTCCAGGATGAGCCGCGGCATCGAGACCGCAAGCGAGCGGCCTTGCCCGGTTGCGCGATTGACCGCCGCAACTTCCTGATCGCTGAGCCGCGGGGCGATCGCCATGTGGCTTACCCGAGCCGTGTTTTCAGCCGCGCGATCACGGCCTGGATGGTTTCACCCTCTGCCCGCGCGGCGAAGGTGAGCGCCATACGATGCTTCAACACGGGTTCTGCGAGCTCAGCGACGTCATCGATGGAGGGCGCGTAACGGCCTTGCAGCAGCGCGCGGGCGCGCACCGCAAGCATCAGCGCCTGGCTGGCGCGGGGGCCCGGTCCCCAGGCGATCAATCTGCCGATATCGCCTGCGTCGGGACCCGGACGCGCGGAACGGACCAGCGAGAGGATGGCGTCGACCACGGATTCTCCCACCGGCAGACGGCGGACGAGACGCTGCGCGGCGAGCAGATCGTCGGCGGTCATCGCTGCGGCCGGCCGCACTTCGTCGGCGCCGGTGGTTTCGAACAGAATGCGCCGCTCCGCGAGGCGATCGGGATAGTCGACGTCGATCTCCATCAGGAACCGGTCGAGCTGCGCTTCCGGCAAGGGATAGGTGCCTTCCTGCTCCAGGGGATTCTGCGTCGCGAGCACATGGAAGGGGCGGGGCAGGTCGTGCCGGGCGCCGGCGACCGTTACATGTTGCTCCTGCATCGCCTGCAGCAGCGCCGACTGGGTGCGCGGGCTGGCGCGGTTGATCTCATCGGCCATCAGCAGTTGCGCAAAGACGGGACCGGTAATGAAACGAAAGCTGCGAGTTCCGCCCGCGCCTTCCTCCAGCACTTCCGCGCCGAGGATGTCGGAGGGCATCAGGTCCGGCGTGAACTGGATGCGGCGGGCGTCGAGGCCAAGCGCGGTGCCCATGGTGTCGACCAGCTTCGTTTTAGCCAGCCCGGGCACGCCGACCAGCAGTGCATGGCCGCCGGAAAGAACTGTCACCAGCGCGCTGTCAATCACGTGTTCTTGTCCGAAAATCACGGCGCCGATGGCGTCGCGGGCGGCGCGGATGTGGGCGGCGCTCGATTCCGCCGCCCGGATAATCATGTCCTCGAGTTTTTCGGCGCCTTCTTCATTTGCCAGTCCCATAACATCCGCTCCTCGGTCGAGATGAAATTCAGTCGATTCTGCCCCTGACTCTGGAGCTTACGCCATCTTCCACCCGGCTTGCCATGGATTGGCATCCCGATATGGACCAGCAGGGCTGCAAATACGTAGGATAAACCATGGCGAAGCAAGGGCCGACATCCGGGATCGACGCGATAGCCAGTTCGGCAAAGCGCGAAGGTGGCAAAGGCCCGCCGCCGGTGCACATGTGGAACCCGCCTTTCTGCGGGGATATCGACATGCGGATCGCTGCGGACGGCACCTGGTTTTACATGAAGACGCCCATAGGCCGGCCCGCTCTCGTGAATCTCTTCGCTTCCGTGCTGAAAAGGGAGGCAAATAAGTATTTTCTCGTCACGCCGGTGGAAAAGGTCGGCATCGTCGTGGAAGACGCGCCTTTTCTGGCGGTCGAGATGCAAACACAGGACCAAACCGGCGACCGCGTGCTGCGGTTCCGTACAAATGTCGACGACTGGGTCGAGTGCGGGCCGGGACATGCCTTGCGTTTCGATCCGGAGCCGGGCACCGGCGGGCTGAAGCCTTATCTGCATGTGCGACGCGATTTGTGGGCCAGGCTGACGCGGCCCTTGTTCTACGATCTGGTCGCCCTGGGTGAAGAACGCGACGTCGAAGGCCGCCGCATGTTCGGCGTCGCATCGAAAAACTCCTTTTTCCCGATGGCACCCGCCGAAACGCTGCGGGAATTTGCCTGATGCAGTCAGCGACATTCTTCGAGCGTGCGCGGGCGCGGCTGGCGCGTAACGCGCCGACGGCGCTGCACGATCCGGATGCGGTGCCGGACAAGGGCGACCATGAGCTGAATTTGGAAATGAAGGCGCTATGGGCGGTGCGGCCGATCCGTCCGGCGGCGGTGCTGGTACCGGTGGTGGACCGCGCCGAGCCTACCGTGCTGCTGACACAGCGCGCAGCGCATCTGCCGCAACATCCCGGGCAGATTTCATTTCCCGGCGGCAAGATCGAGCCGACCGATGAGACCCCGCTCGCCGCCGCCTTGCGCGAGGCGGAGGAAGAGGTCGGGCTCGACATGCGCTTTGTCGATCCGATCGGTTATCTCGATCTCTATATGACGACGCAGGGCTATCGTATCGTGCCGTCGGTCGCACGTATCCTGCCGGATTACCGGCTCACGCTGAATCCGTCCGAGGTCGATGAGGCTTTCGAGGTGCCGCTGCAATTCTTGATGGAGCCGGCCAATCATCAGAAGCACAGCCGTGATTGGGAAGGGATCACGCGCTACTACTTCGCTATTCCCTTCGAGCAGCGGCAGATCTGGGGTGTGACCGCGGGGATTCTGCGCAATCTCTATGAGAAAGTTTACGCAGCGTAACTATTCCACCTTGCCGATTTTCTTCACTGCCTGGATCAGCCTTGCGCTGTCGGATTCGACGAATTTGGTGAACTCCGGCGCATCCTGGTAGGCCGGCGGGCTGCCGGCAGTTTCGAAAATTTTTATCACCCCGGGATCCGCCATCGCCTGCTTCATGGCATCGCGCAGGCGCTGCAAGATCGGCTCTGGAACACCTTTCGGCGTGAACAGCCCCGCCCAAATGTAAAATTCGACATCCTTGTAGCCGAGCTCCTTGAAGGTCGGCAGATCGGGGAAGCTCTTCACACGCTCGGCGCCCCAGTTAGCGAGCACGCGCATCTTGCCGTCGTCGACCTGCGGCTTCAGCACGCCCGGAGCGGAAGCCAGCGCCTGGATGGTGCCGGAGAGCAGCGCGGTCACCGCCGGACCTGCGCCGCGGAACGGCACATGCAGCAGCTTGATGCCGGCGGCGTTGGCAAACATCTCCATAGATACATGCAACGTGCCGTAGGGACCCGACGAACCGTACGGGATTTCAGCCGGACGCTTCTTCGCGTCCTCGACGAAATCCTGCAACGTCTTCCACGGTGCGGAAGCCGGCACCGCAAGCAATGTCGGGTCCGCAAGGATGCGCGCGACCGGGGTGAATTGCGCTACCTCATAAGCCGCCGGCCGTCCGAAAAGCCGGTCGGCCTCCGGCAGCACGGCAAGCGAAGACAAAGTAATGAGCAGCGTATAGCCGTCTGGCGCCGCGCGCGCGGCGGCCGCATTGCCGAGCGAGCCGCCAGCGCCGGCGGCTCGGTTGTCGACCACCACCGACTTGCCCAGAATCTTTTCCAGTGCAGCGGCGATCGGCCGGGCGGCCAGATCCGCCTGCCCACCCGGCGGGAAGGGCACGATGGCGGTGATGGGCCGATTGGGCCAGGCTTCCTGCGCGCCGGCGCTCAAAGTCTGCAAGCAGGCTTGCGACGCCAACGACAAGGTGACGCCGCCTTTGAGAAGATCCCGCCGATTGAAAGTCATTGCCAATCTCCCGGACGACAACAGAAGGGACAAAGTTAGCATTCCGACGCCGGCCCTGCTTCTCCGCATTTAGGCTTAGAGGCCGCGAGCGGATCGGCTAATGTCCTTAAAACCACCAAGGACTTGGAATGATCCGGCCGATTTTCATAGAGCTTCTGTTATTCCTCACGCCATTTGCCGCCTATGCTTTGCTCCTGTGGGCGAAAAGCCACGGCGTGTTCGATCCGGAATCCTGGCCGCTGCGAACCGTCGTCGCACTCACCGTCACAGCGCTCCTGCTAATGGGCGGCAGCGCGATCATAGCCGCGCAGTTCTCCGGCGCACCTCCCGATTCGACGTATGTGCCCGCGCATGTGGAAAAGGGCCGCCTGGTACCGGGGCTGAACAAGTGAACGAGGCGGGCCAAACCAAGCGCCGGCTGCGCGACGCCACGTGGCTGACCCAGGGGCCGCTGCCGCGCTTGCTCGATGTGCTCTCAGGCGATGGCGAAGAAGCCCGCGTGGCCGGGGGCGCGGTACGGAACGCCGTGCTGAACCTGCCGCCGGGCGATATCGATATCGCCACCACGGCGACGCCAGAGGAGGTGATCCGCCGTGTCACACTGGCAGGTTTCAAGGCGGTGCCAACCGGCATAGAGCACGGCACTGTAACCGTCGTCGCCGCCGGCATCCCATTTGAGGTCACCACGCTGCGTGTTGATGTGGAGACTTTCGGCCGCAAGGCGAATGTCCGTTTCGGGCGCGACTGGAAGGCGGACGCCGAGCGCCGCGATTTCACGATGAACGCTCTCACCGCCACAGCCGATGGCACAATCCACGATTATGTCGGTGGCCTTGCCGACCTCGAAGCGCGGCGTGTGCGTTTCATCGGCGATCCCGCTATGCGCATTGCCGAGGACTATCTGCGCATCCTGCGCTTCTTCCGCTTCCACGCCGCCTATGGCGAAGGTGAGCCGGACGCCGCCGGCCTGGCGGCCTGCATCGCCGCCCGCGGCGGCCTTAAGCAATTGTCGCGCGAGCGCGTGCGCATGGAACTGGTGAAACTCCTGGTCGCGAAAGGCGTGGAGCCGGCGCTGACTGCGATGGCTGACGCCGGACTGCTCGGATCAGTGCTTGGTGGCGTCCCGCTGGTTGCGAGTGTGGCGCGTATGGCGGAGATCGAGACTGCCTTGGGCCTGGCGGCCGATCCGATCCGCCGGCTTGCGGCGCTGAATGTCTTGGTCGTCGAGGATGCCGAGCGGCTGTGGCAGCGGCTGCGGCTTTCCAATGCCGAGCATGAGCGGCTGGCGTCGATGGGCCAAATCTGGTGGCGGCGGATTGTGCCTGCGGGCGATGGACTCGCGCGGCCTTGGCTCTATCGCCTGGGGGCGCAGCATTTTATCGACCGGGTGCTGCTGGCCTGGGCGCGCGCGGGAGCCAAGCCGAGTGACGAAACTTGGCGCAACCTTGTGACGCTACCGCAGCGCTGGACCGCTCCGGTCTTCCCGCTCAAGGCCGCCGACTTTATGCAACGCGGCGTAGAGAAGGGCCCCGCGCTCGGCGCCGCCTTGCGTGCCGCGGAGGAGGCCTGGATCGCCGCGGATTTTCCCGCCGACAATGAAACCATTGGACAAATCGCAACGAATGCCGTGGAGGGCGCTGCCAAGGCCACGTGACGCCGCCGCCGTGGCGTTCTAGCTTATTGTTTGGGAGCGGAGGCAGTCATGTTCGCCCGGTTTTGGGGAAAGCTCGTAGCCTTCTTTTTCGGCGGCATCCTCGGCACTGTGTTCGGTATCGCGCTTGGCTTCTTTTTCTTTCCTTACGTGTTTCCGCCGCCGCCTGCCGCCGAGCAACTCACGCAGGCGGACCTAACGCCGCCCACCGTCGAGCAGCCGGCCGCGCCAGCCGCCGCAGCGGAGCCATCAGCTCCGCTCCCGGCCGCTGCCGAGCAAAGCGCCCAGGCGCCGGCGGCAACGCCGCAGGCAGCAGCAACATCTGCGCCGGCGGCCAGCATGCCGCCGACGCAAGCCGCTCCAGGGGCGGCCGTGGCTGTGCCGCTTGCCACCGGAACCTTCATCCATGCCAACAAGTCCGACCTGGTGCATTGGGGCAAAGGCAAGGTCAGCCTCTATCAGCGCGCCGTGTTCCTGGAGTCTGATTTCGAGGTGGGTCCGGGACCGGCCTATCACGTATATCTTGTGCCGAAACCCTCGATTCGTTCTTCGTCGGACATCAAGGACGTGATGTATGTCGATCTCGGCCGGCTGCGCTCCTTCACGGGGAGTCAGCGCTATCCGATTCCGGATGGCGTCAAATTGAAGGATTATCCCAGCGTGATCATCTGGTGCGAACGCTTCGGCGTGCTGATCTCGCCAGCCGATCTCAAGGTTGTGCAGGCATCCAACTAGTGCTTCCGAAGTTCGTGTTAGAGGGGGCCGCGACGTATCACGAACTTCGGAAGCGGGGCATTAGATGGATCTCCTGCAAGGCTTCGCCGACATCTCTCTTTGGCAGCTCATCCTGGTCGCGGCGGTGGCGCTGTTTGCTTCGATCGTGGGCGGCGTCACCGGCTATGGCGCCAGCGCCCTGATGCCGCTGGTTTTGGTGCCGCTGCTCGGTCCGGAGCCGGTCGTGCCTATCGTCAGTATTTCCGGGCTGTTCAATAACGTCACGCGCGCTTTCGCCTTCCGCGACTACATCGACTTCAGGCGCGGGCTGATCATCATGCTCACCGCTGTGCCGACCTGCATGGCTGGCGCTTATATTTATACCAAGCTCACCAGCGCCGGCATTCTGATCGCGATCGGTATGATGCTGTGTATCAGCGTGCCGCTTCGGCGCTGGCTCATTCACATGAAAGTCCAGATGAACAATAGCGGACTGGCAGCGGGCGCGGTCGCCTATGGCTTCCTCGCGGGCAGCACCACCGGCTCCGGCGTTATCCTGCTGTCGCTATTAATGGCCTCGGGGCTCGCTGGCGCGTGGGTAGTCGCGACCGATGCGCTCGTCTCAATCGCCGTGGCCGTCAGCAAGATTCTCGTTTTCGGAGTGTCAGGCGTGATGACGTTGCAGGTCATCGCCTTCGGCCTGCTCATCGGTCTGGTCGCTTTGCCCGGAGCTTTCCTCGCCAAGGCCTTTGTCGAGCGGCTGCCGGTGCATGTGCATACCGGCATCCTTGATGGCATCGTCGTGCTTGGCGGGGCGATGATGGTATTCGGCGCTTTCCGGCAATGACTCCTAGGCGCCGCTTTAAGCCCGCTCAGAAACTGATCATGTCGCTACGCGTCAACGTCACCTGATCGGTCACGATCGCCGGGCCGCCTTTATACATGTGCCAGGCCGCATACTGCTCCATATAGGTGTCGTCCGACGACATGCCGTCGACCGGCACGACGACCTTGTAGCCACGCTGTGCCGCACCGCTACCGGTGCCGATGACGACACCCTGCGCCGAGCTTCCGGTCACGATCACGGTCTTGATGGCTTTGTCCTTAAGGCGTTTTTCCAGATCCGAGCCGAGGAACTTGTCCGGACCGCGCTGCGCAACCCATTCGCCATCGCGCGGCGCCAACGCCGGGTCGGCGATTTCATGCGGATCGCCCGCTCCAGCGAAAGTGTAGAACACCATCGCCCCAGCATCGCGCGCCGCATCCATCAACTTCTTCACCTTGGGAATGGTGTCCACACAGCGCACGCGGCGTTGCATGGTGCAACTCGGTTTTTGCAGATCGAGGATCAGCAGCGCCGTGGTCTTGCCGTCCAGCTTCACCGGCTTCAGCTCGGGCACCGGTGGCGGTTTCACTGTTCCCCATTCAGCGATGACATCGGCTGCCTGGGCGGGCACGATATTGAAAGCCAGCAATCCTAGGACGATAGCAATGTAGGAATGACGAACGAGATTTCCCCTAATCATGACATTCCTCCCGTGGTTTGTTTGTAAGTCAGGGCCAGTCCACCAATGGCGGCAGCGAGGAGAGGATCGACTCCACGTTGCTCCCAGTGCGCAGGCCGAAAATCGTGCCGCGCGGTCGTAGAACAAATTGAACTCCGCATAAAGGCCCCATCAGACCTCGCGCGGGGTGCTGAACAGGAACGGCGAGACACCGCGCATCGTCTCGTCCAGGATGAACGTGCGGGTGATCGGTGGTTCGGCGCGTTGGCCGCAATTCTCCCGTTCACATAAGCGGCAATTGACGCCGATCGGCATCGCCTCAGCTGCGAGGTTAAGCCCGGCGGAATAGATAAGGCGGGAAGCATGTTTCAATTCGCAGCCGAGCCCGATGGCATAGCGAGGCTGCGGATGCGGATGCGGCACCGCCGGACGATGCACGGTCTGCGCAATGCTGAAATAGCGAGTTCCATCCGGCAGCTCGATAATTTGGGTGACGATGCGTCCGGGCGTGTCGAAGGTGGCGTGCACATTCCACAGCGGACAGGTGCCGCCGAATTTCGAGAATGGAAAGGTGCCGGAGGAAAATCGCTTGGACACGTTGCCGGCGTGATCGACGCGCAGCATGAAGAATGGGATTCCACGCGCGGTCGGACGTTGCAGCGTGGTAAGCCGGTGGCATAGCTGCTCGAAGCTCGCACCGAAGCGTTGACTCAGCACGCCGATGTCATAGCCGAGATTCTCCGCCGCCGCATGGAAGCGGGAATACGGCATGATGACCGCTGCGGCGAAATAATTCGCCAGCGTGATGCGATAAAGCCGCCGCGCCGGATCGTCCAAATCAGGGTGGCGCCCGACGATGGTGTCGATCGTCGCCGACGCTTCGGTCAATGCGATCTGGAACGCGATCTGGAAGATCCGCCCCGACATATCGAGCAGTTCCGAGAGCTGCAATTGGCGCCGGTGCCGATCATAGCGGCGCAGCACGTCGCGCATTACGTCGACCGGCAGCACGCGTACGATCGTAGCGTGGCGCTCGCGCAGCCGCTCGGACAATGCGCGAAAGAGATCGATGTCGCCGACGCCGATTTCGTCGCGCAGCTGCTCGGCTGCCGTCTCCAGGTCGGGAAAATAATTGCGGTTGGCTTCGATCAGATCGCGCACGCGCTCGATAGGATCAGCCTCGCGCCGGGCCGGTTCGTCGCGGCCTCCGAGATGGGCCGCAGCCACCGATTCACCCCGCCGCGCTTCGACATAGGCGGTATAGAGACGCTGCATTGCATGCGTCACGCCGGGACAAAGCTCGGCGAGATCCTTCAACTCGTG
>JAXDOO010000488.1:0-3510 GCA_034668865.1 Alphaproteobacteria bacterium | reverse complement strand
CCTGCGACAAGCTCGGTGGAGAGCCGGAAACCGCGCGCCAGCGCCGATGGGTCGGCGGTCGAAGAAGCACCGGCGTTTTTGTCGACAGGACGGCCGGTATGTTGACCGAGCCGTTCGCCGAGACGCTTGAGCCTCGCGGAGAGAGCAGCTTCGTCGGACGGGGAGGTACCGTGATCGCCGTTATCGCGCGTCATTTTTTCGATCCGCGCACATTGCGGCGCTCGAGGAAGTCCCATGCCCTCAAAGCCGCGCGGACCATACTGACCGGGTCTGCATGAGTCAAGAATTGGGGCAGCGATCACAAGCGCTTGAATCACTGGGACAATTCATCCTTTTTCGGCGCTCGCGACGCGCCGTTTAGCCCTGTTGGGCGATACCGGCACGTGGCAACATGGCGGGGGAATCGGATCGTTTTTCGGCCCCATGCCTGCGATAATCGGCTTCGCAGATCCGCCAATCCTCGGAGGGGGAAACGTGATGACACGCATCATCCTGGCGTTCGCCATTTGCGTTGCAGCTTGGGCTGCCACGCCGGCTTTTGCGCAAAGCGGAAATACGGAAGCTGCGCCGACAGTCCCGCCCGCGCCCTACGATTCCACGACAGCTTCAATTCCGGCTCCTGCGGAGAGGGAGGCGTTGGTGGACGAAGGGAAATCGCAAGATACCAAGCGTGTCCAGGACGAGTCGCAAAATGCTGTCGCGGCAGAAGACAAGCAAACCACTCCGCCGAAAGAAACACCCGTAGCCGAGGGCAAAGCGCCCGACACCGTACCGGTCGAAAACGCGCCAAAAAATAGCGCCGCTGCGGAGGGCAAGCCGGTGGAAAATAGCGAGAGCCGTTTCACCTTCAGCCGCATGAACGACGGTTATGTGCGGCTCGACAACCGCACCGGTCAGGTTTCCTTCTGCGGCAAACGCACCGTGGGCTGGACCTGCCAACTCGCGCCGGAAGACCGTGGAGCGCTGGAGCACGAAATTACCCGCCTGCAGGAAGAAAATGTTTCGTTGAAGAAAGAATTCTTGGCCCGCGGGCTGCCGCTGCCGGGCTCGGTAAAGAGTGACCCGCCGGTTGGCCAAAACGAACGGCCATCCAGTCTGCCGAGCGATCCGAATATCGAGCGCATGAAGGTGATGGTGGAAAATGCCTGGCGGCGGCTGGTGGACATGATCTCCGCGCTGCAAAAAGACGTGCTGAAGAAAAGCTGAGTCGGGCAATTTGCTGCATCGAGGCGGGCCGTGACGCGCCTTTCGGCTACCAGGATCGCGCAAGCGCAATCGATCGCCACGGCGACGCTCACGGTCGAAACGCCGGGTGAGGGTTTCACCGATATCACCGACGATGTGCGGCGGTTCGTTTCACAGGCGAGTGCGGCGGACGGCGCGCTCTTTCTGTTCTTGCGCCATACGTCGGCGTCGCTCGTAATTCAGGAAAACGCCGATCCGGACGTGCAGAAGGACCTAATTACCGCGCTGCGCCGGCTTGCTCCGGAGGATGCCGGATGGATCCATGACACCGAAGGTCCGGACGATATGCCAGGCCATGTGAGGGCAATGCTGACCGGGGTCGGGCTGCATATTCCGGTGGTTCAGGGCACGCTCACGCTGGGGACTTGGCAAGGCATCTATTTGATTGAACACCGCTTTCGACCGCACCGGCGGGAGGTCGTGCTGCAATTCATCGGCAACCGACCCGCCTAGACCGATTTATCCCCTCTGGTATTTGGTATGCCAGTGCTAGCCGACGGCATAAAAACATGTAGACTATCGGTGAAGACGTAAGACTTTTGGTGAGTAAAGTTCGGGGTCCCTGCGTTGAACGACTTAGCCTATCGTCTGATTATCGCCGACGATCATCCCCTGTTCCGAGGCGCGTTGCGTGAGGCCGTAACCGGTCTCTTCGAGCGTATCGAGATATCAGAAGCCGGCAGTTTCGAAGAAATCGGTAAGCTGCTGGGCCGCGACGGCGACACAGACCTCATCCTGCTCGATCTCACAATGCCTGGTGTGCGCGGCTTCTCAGGATTGATGTGCCTGCGCGCGCAACATCCCGGCGTTCCGGTCGTCATCGTTTCGGCCAACGAAGATCCCGCCGTCATCCGCCGCTGCATGCATTTCGGCGCGGCCGGTTTCATCCCGAAGACGCTCGGTGTGGAGACAATGCGCGCTGCTGTCGCGCGCGTGCTCGCCGGTGAGGAATGGACGCCGCCGGACGTTGATCTTGACCACAGCGCCGACGTGCAGACCAACGATCTCCTGACGCGGCTCGCCACGCTCACGCCGCAGCAGGTGCGGGTGCTGATGATGTTGTCGGAGGGTCTGCTCAACAAGCAGATCGCTTATGAGCTGACGGTGTCGGAAGCCACGGTGAAGGCGCACGTCTCGGCCATCCTGCAGAAGCTCGGGGTCGAGAGCCGTACGCAGGCTGTGATCGCGGCGGCGAAGATAGAACTCGCGCCGCGTCAGGCCGCGTCACTGGCCAACTAAACTTCCCGGTTCTGAGAGAAGGGGCTTACTCAGCCGCGGCGATGCGGCGTATGCGGTATTGCGCCAGTAGCGCGCGCAATGCCGCTGGCTTCAAAGGCTTGTTCAGGAATTGGATGTCTTCGGCCTGGGCGTCCTGGCGCAGACGCAGGCTGCGGTCGGCGGTGATCAGGATGGCCGGCAAATCGGCCCCGAAACGGCGGCGCAGTTCCCGGATGGCATCAAGGCCGTTGCCATCGTCCAATCGATAGTCGACCAGCAAACAGTCGAGCGGGATCTTAGTTTCCATGGCGGTGGCGACGGCCTCCGCTAGATTAGGCGCTTGCAATACCTGGCAGTCCCAACCTTCCAGAAGCGTGCGCATGCCGTCCAGGATCGGCAGATCGTTGTCAAGGCAAAGCACCACGGTGCCCGCGAGCTGTCGCAAATCCGGCTTTCCGGCGGGCGGTGGCGCAGCGCTCGCAGCCAAGGCAGGTGCCAGCGGCACTTCAACCGAGAAACGCGAGCCGCCGCCGACGATCGACGACAGGTCAATCTTGTGATCGAGCATGCGCGCGATGCGCTCCACGATCGACAAGCCGAGCCCCAGGCCGCGGGCGGCCCTGGCGCCTTCGTCCAGCCGATGGAATTCCTTGAAGATCTCGCGCTTCTTCGATGTCGGGATGCCAATGCCGGTATCCCAGACGTCGATCCGCAGCCGACCACGCCGACGGCGGCAGCCGATCAGCACGCGTCCATCGAGCGTGTATTTGATGGCGTTGGAAACGAGATTCTGCACCAAGCGACGCAGCAGCCGTCGATCCGACCGGACCGTCAGCGAACTTGGGACGAAAACAAGCTCGAGGCCTTTTTCGCCCGCAAGCGGGGCGAATTCCACCTCGATCTGGCTCAACAGCGCATCGATGCGGAAGGTGCCTATTTCCGGCTTAAGGGCGCCAGTGTCCAACCGTGAAATATCGAGCAGTGCACCCAGAATTTCTTCCACCGCCTCCAGTGAGGCATCGATGTTGCTGACCAGACGGGCGTCGG
>JAXDOO010000487.1:0-3234 GCA_034668865.1 Alphaproteobacteria bacterium | reverse complement strand
GGTGAGTTGCACCTGGCTTTTCGAAATCACGTAACCATTGCGCGCATGCCCGATGGCGCCGGCCAGCAAAACGTCGAGCGGTAGCCGGCCGCGATAATGCTTGGCGGCTTCCAGTGCGGCGATCCAGCCGCCCACTGTGCCAGGCACGATGAGCGCGGCCATCGCCCCGCGCGGCGGGATGACATCCTGGCCGCGATAAAAATCGAGCGTCGCCTTCGCGCCTGTCCGCCCCGCCGCCATGATCGCCAGCACGCGACCCTTCGGCTCGTGAATGAGCCAGAAGGCATCACCGCCCACCTGCGCCATATGCGGATAGACCGCGGCTATGCTCGCGCCCATCGCCACCACGGCTTCGAGCGCGTTGCCGCCTTCCGCCAGCACATGGCGACCCGCCTCCGCCGCGGCACGATGCGGAGCGGCGGCGACGCCGCGCCGATGGCCGGCGGTGTGCAGATCCATGGCTCAGGCGTCCGCCGCGGGCGCCAGGTCTTCCAGACCGCGCTTCTTCAGTAGCGCGTCGACCGTCGGCAGACGGCCGCGGAAGGCGGTATAGGCCTCCGCCGGGTCGCGCAGGTTGCCGGCGGAATAGATGTAATCGCGCAAGCGCTCCGCGGTTTTCGGGTCGAAGACATTGCCCGTCTCCTCGAAAGCGAGGAAGGCGTCGGCGTCGAGCACCTCCGACCAAAGATAAGAATAGTAGGCCGCGGCGTAACCTCCGCCCGAGAACAGGTGTTGAAAATGCGGCAGACGGTGGCGCATGGCAATTTCATCCGGCATCCCGATGCGGGCCAATGCTTCGCGCTCGAAAGCGGTGACATCGATCCCTTCGGCGTCGGGCAAGGAATGCAGATCGATATCGACCAGCGCCGAGGCGGTGTATTCAACTGTCGCGCAGCCCTGGTTGAAATTACGCGCCGCCAGCACGCGATCGAGCAAGGCCTGCGGCATCGGCTCGCCGGTGCGGCAATGCCGCGCGTATTTCTTCAGGATCTCCGGCACCTCCAGCCAATGCTCGTAGAGCTGCGACGGCAGCTCGACGAAATCGCTCGACACCGAGGTGCCGGAAAGCAGCGGATACGTGACATTGGAAAGGAGGCCGTGCAGCGCATGACCAAATTCGTGAAACAGCGTGCGCGCGTCGTCAAAGCTGAGCAGCGCGGCGTGCCCCGGCTCCGGCTTGGAGAAATTCATCACATTGACGATAATCGGCCGGATATTGACCGGAGCGCGGTCAGCAAAAGTGGGAACCGGTTTTGCGTCCGACCGCGCTCCTACTTCTTGAGTGGGGGCGCAATCCGGGCGGCCGACCGGTGTCCACTCGGCCTGATCGGGCTCCAGCTTTTGCTGATCGCGCAGCGAGGTCATCCAGGCGCCGCTATGCTTGGACTGGCGGGCGAAATAGTCGCCTAGGAATAACCCGACATGCTTGCCGCCGGCCTCTTTCACCTCCCAGGCGCGGACGTCCGGGTGGTAGAGCGGCACATCGACGGGTGAGAATGTGAGTCCGAACAGCCGGCGCGCGGTCTCGAAGGCTGCCTCGATCATGCGGTCGAGCTGGAAGAAAGGCTTGGTCTCAGCCTCATCGATGGCGTAGCGCGCCTTGCGTACCTTCTCCGCATAATAACGCCAGTCCCAGGGAGCCACGGCGAAGTTGCCGCCTTCCTCACGGATCTTGGCCTGCAGTTCGTCGCGCTCGCGCTCCGCCCGGGCGCGGCCGCGCTGCCAGACATTGTCCAGCAATTCCCGCACCGCCTTCGGAGTCTTGGCCATCTGGTCGGCGAGTCGGTAGTCGGCGAAGCTGGCATAGCCGAGCAGCTTGGCCCGTTCTGCCCGCAACGCCGCCATCTCGGCGATGATGCCGCGGTTGTCGCTCGCGCCGCCATTCTCACCCCGCTTGAGCCAGGCATGGTGTGCTTTTTCCCGCAGGTCGCGGCGGGAGGAGAATTGCAGGAAGGGCTCGATGGAGGAACGTGACAGCGTGATGACGTGTTTGCCGGGGAAGCCGCGCTCCTCGGCAGCGGCGCGCGCGGCCGCCAAGACGAAGTCCGGGAGGCCGCCAAGATCGTCCTCCTCCAGCACCAGGGCGAAGGCTTTTTCGTCGGCCAGCACGTTCTGGCCGAAGGCGGTGCCGAGACTCGCCAGCCGCTCGCCGATCTCGGCCAGCCGGCGCTTTTTCTCTGCGTCGAGCCCGGCCCCGGCACGGACGAAATGGGTGTGGTAGCGCTCGAGCACGCGCCGCTGTTCGGACGTCAGGCCAAGTTCATGCCGCCGCCGGTGCAGGTCATCGATCCGCTGGAACAGCGGCTCGTTGAGATAGATTTCATTGTCGTGGCGAGCCAGCAGCGGGGAGATATCCCGCTCGATTGCCTGCACGTCCTCGCTGGTGTCCGCTCCGGCCAGGACGAAAAAGACGTTCGATACCCGGGTCAGCAGTGCCCCGCTGCGTTCCATCGCGGCCACGGTGTTGCCGAAATTTGGCCCCGCCGGGTTGACGGCGATGGCATCGATCTCCGCACGGTGGCGCGCGAGACCCTGCTCGAAGGCGGGCGGGAAATGCTCGGGCTTAAGCGCCGCAAAGGGCGGCAACTCGAAGCGGGCGGTCCATTCGCCGAGCAATGGGTTGCTCGCGATGCCGCCGGGAGAGGAATTGCTTGGATTCATGCTGTGCCTTTGGCCTTGAATAGGACGCAGATTTCAGGGAAATTGCGGCCAGTTCAGGGTTAGCGCGCCGCCGAGGAAATAGCAGCATGACGGGCAAAAGCAGCCGCATCAACTGGCTCAACGTGAGCACGGTGATCAGCGCGGCGATCCTGATCGGGGCCGAGGTCTTCGGCGCCGCCTTCGCCGCGAGTTGGGCGATCGCCACCTTGTTCGGGCTCGATCAGATCTTCCGCTACACGCTTGACGTCGTGCTGTTCGGCTGCGGGCTCGCGGTCATGGTATCCTTCATGCGCAGCGCGAGTCGGGTTGAGCCCTTCACTGCTCGCGACTAACCGCGCCCACCGCCAGCCCGGTCGAAGAATCCTCGCAATACACAAGCGATAGAGTTTCTTTACCGCTAATGGGTAAAAAGCTTGCACCTCGCGCTTGAATCGATTATTCGCGAGGTGCCCAATTTCGCACGTGCCTGTGGCCGTGTGTCGATCGGTGGGCATCCGGACAAGAGGCCGGACAGCCGCCTGGGAAGAGAACTGCTCTTCCTAACCATGCGATCGGCAGCCGGAGGCGAAACCG
>JAXDOO010000486.1:0-4631 GCA_034668865.1 Alphaproteobacteria bacterium | reverse complement strand
GCGGATCGAGCTTGCGCTGCTCGCGCACCACGCCACCGACGATGTCGCGGAAAAAAGCGGCCTCCGCCGGCAAATACTGTTCGCCTTCCACTTCGCGGCCGATCCAGTGGCTCTCGAATTGCGCGAGGATTTCGTGCAGCGGCGTACCAGCGACATCCATCTGGTAAAGCGCCTGCACCGCCGCGAGCCGCGCGGCGCCCCGGCGATTGGCTTTACGTTTATCCTTGGGGGTTCCGGCGGCCATGGGGATCAACCGGCCGCAACGCGGCGCTTGAGCTTCACCATGGCGAGACAAGCGCGCACAGCGTCGCCACCCTTGTCGGCCTCTTCCATGCGCGCGCGCGCCCAGGCCTGGGATTCCGTGTCGACCGTGATGATGCCGTTGCCGATGGGAAAGCGCTCGCTAACCGCAAAATCCATCAGCGCGCGCGCCGATTCCTGCGAAACGATCTCGAAATGGATGGTGTCGCCGCGGATGACACAGCCGAGCGCAACCGCTCCGTGATAAGGCTGCTTGCGCTGCTCCGCCGCCTGCACGGCGATAGCGATAGCGGCCGGGATTTCCAGCGAGCCCGGCACCGTCAGCCGGTCAAATTTGGCACCGGCTTGCTCGAGCGCTCGCGTGGCTCCCGCCAGGAGCGCATCAGCGATATCGTCATAGAAACGCGCCTCGACGATGAGGACGCGCACATCCGCAAGGTCGTCGGTCTTGTCGCTCGCGGGTCTCCGCGGCTCGGCCATGGTCTCAATGTCCCGTTGCTAACGCGCCTCTGCCAGACGCGCAGCATAGCGTGCCAGCATGTCGACTTCGAGATTAACCGCATCGCCCGCCTGTAACGTCCCAAGCGTAGTCACTTTCAGCGTATGCGGAATGATCAGTACCGAAAAATCGTGGTCATGCACCGTGTTCACCGTGAGCGAGACCCCGTCGAGCGTGACCGAGCCTTTATTGGCAATGAAGCGCGCGAGTGCGCCTGGCGCACGCAGAGTGAAGCGGGCGGAATCGCTGCCGTCCTCGCGACTCAGCACCTCCGCCAAACCGTCCACATGGCCGCTGACCATATGCCCGCCTAATTCGTCGCCGTGTTTCAGCGCCCGCTCCAGATTGGTTTTGGTGCCCGGCCGCCAGCGCCCCACCGTCGTGACCTTCAAAGTTTCAGCCGCGGCATCGGCGGCAAACCAGGTGCGGCCGTTTTCCTCGCCGGCGCCGACCACCGTGAGGCAAACGCCCGAGCAGGCGATGGACGCGCCGTCGGTAATGGAGGCGCGATCATAGCCGCAGGCGATCTTCAGCCGATGCAGCCCCTCGCCGGCCGGCTGCATGGCTATCACCTCGCCGATATCTGACACGATCCCGGTGAACATCTTACTTCCGCTCGAAATATTCGGCGCTGTCGGGGCCGACCGCCTCGCTGCCCACTGGTTGTAGATGGTGCCCCAGAGCCTTTAGCGGCAGGCCTTCGAGCGCGTCGATGCCATCCGCGCCGATCCTGTTGGGGCCGTGGAACACGACGGCCTCATCCACCAGATCGGCGGAAACGAAAGACGCTGCCACGCGCGGGCCGCCTTCCACCATCAGGCGGGTGATGCCGCGCTCCGCCAGGACATTCAGAACTTTCGCAAGATCGAGCCGGCCGTCCTTGCCCGCTACCCGGAAAACCTCGACGCCCTTCTCGCGCAAGATCTGTTCCGCCATCGCGGAGGCCTGCGGCGCGCAGAATATCCAGGTCGGATTCTCGCGCGCCGTCGAGACCACATTCATCGATAAAGGCACGCGTAATTGCGAGTCGAGCAAGACGCGGATGGGCGAGCGCTCGCGCATCCCGGACAGGCGCGTGGTGAGCGAGGGATTGTCCGCTAGCACCGTGCCGAGACCCACCAGGATGGCGTCGCTGTGGGCGCGCAGCAGAAACGCCTGCCCGCGTGCTTCTGCCGCGGTGATCTCCACCGGCTGGCGTCCGGCGGCGCCGGCCTTGCCGTCGCTCGATACCGCAAGCTTGAGCAATACCTGCGGGCGACCGTCACGGATGCGGCGAAAGTGGCCGGCATGCACGCGCCGCGCCTCCTCCGCGCCCGGCCCGACCTCTAATGCGATGTTTTTGCTGCGCAGCCGTTCATGCCCCTGTCCGGCCACTTCGGGATTGGGGTCTTCCATAGTGGAAACCACCCGCGCGATGCCCGCGCGAACGATGGCATCGGCGCAGGGCGGCGTCTTGCCTTCATGCGAGCAGGGCTCGAGCGTGACATAAAGCGTGGCGCCGCGCGCTGCCTTGCCCGCGCGCTTGAGCGCCTGCGTCTCCGCATGCGGGCGGCCGCCGGGCTGGGTCCAGCCGCGGCCGACGATCTGTCCATCTTTCACGACAACCGCGCCGACGGCGGGATTGGGCCAGGTATTGCCGAGTCCGCGCCGCCCCAGCGTCAGCGCCAAGGCCATGAATCTCGCATCGTCGGCCTCGGGCATCGCTATTTCCGCGGCGCCGGGCGCGGCTCCTCGTCGCCGGACAATTCGCCGAGCACCGCCACGAAATCTTTGGCCTCGCGGAAAATGCGATACACCGAGGCAAAGCGCACATAGGCGACGTCATCGAGCCCGCGCAGATGCTCCATCACGATCTCGCCGATGGCTTCCGAGGAAACCTCGGTCTCGCCCAAGCTTTCCAGCTCGCGCACGATCTTGGAGACCGTCTGCTCGATGCGCTCCGGATCGACCGGCCGCTTGCGAAGCGAGATCTGCACCGAGCGCATCAGCTTGTCGCGATCGAAAGGCACACGCCGGCCATTCCGCTTGATCACGACCAGTTCGCGCAATTGCACGCGCTCAAAGGTGGTGAAACGGAAATTGCAGGCCAGGCAAACGCGGCGGCGACGGATTACCGCCGAATCCTCGGTCGGCCGCGAATCCTTCACCTGGGTGTCGAGGCTCGCACAACTCGGACAGCGCATTCCCCCACCCCTTTCGGCTGCTATCCCTGATAAATCGGGAAGCGAGAAACCAGCATCTTCACCTTTTCGCGCACCGCGCCTTCCATGAACGAGTCCTCCTCGGTGCCCTTCTGCGACAGCACGTCGAGCAAATCAGCGATCAGTTCGCCCACATGGCGGAATTCGGCGACGCCGAAGCCGCGCGTCGTAGCCGCTGGCGTGCCGAGCCGGATACCCGAGGTGATCGTGGGTTTTTCCGGATCGAACGGAATGCCGTTCTTGTTGCAGGTGATATGGGCGCGCCCGAGCGCCGCTTCCGCTAGCTTGCCGGTCAGGCGCTTGGGCCGCAGGTCAACCAGCATGAGATGGGTGTCCGTTCCACCGGAGACGATATCGAACCCACGCGATTTCAGCGTTTCCGACAATGCCTTAGCATTCTCGACGACATTCTTCGCGTAAAGCTTGAAGGAGGGACGCAGCGCTTCGCCGAACGCCACCGCCTTGGCGGCGATGACATGCATCAAGGGTCCGCCCTGCAGACCGGGGAACACAGCCGAGTTGAACTTCTTCGCCAAGGCTTCGTCATCGGTGAGGATGACGCCGCCGCGCGGACCGCGCAGCGTCTTATGCGTGGTCGTCGTCACTACATGCGCATGCGGAAATGGGCTGGGATGCGCGCCGCCGGCCACCAGGCCAGCGAAATGCGCCATGTCGACCATCAGATAGGCGCCGACGGAATCCGCGATCTCGCGGAAGCGGCGGAAATCGAGGATACGCGGATAGGCCGAGCCTCCGGCGATGATGACTTTCGGCTTATGCTCCGTGGCGAGCTTCGCCACTTCATCCATGTCGACGCGGTGATCGTCGCGCCGCACGCCGTAAGGCACGGGTTTGAACCACTTACCCGAGATGTTCACCGGCGAGCCGTGGGTGAGATGCCCGCCCGCAGCCAGATTCAAGCCCATGAAAGTATCGCCCGGCTGCATCAGCGCGAAGAATGCTTCCGCATTGGCGGAGGCGCCGGAATGCGGTTGCACATTGGCGAAGCCGCAGCCGAACAATTTGGTCACGCGGTCGATGGCGAGCTGCTCGACGATATCGACGAACTGGCAGCCGCCGTAGTAGCGCTTCCCCGGCAGGCCTTCGGCATATTTGTTGGTAAGCACCGAACCCTGCGCCTCCAGGACGGCGCGGCTGACGATATTCTCCGACGCGATCAGCTCGACCTCGTCGCGCTGTCGGCCAAGCTCGAGGTCAATAGCTTCGGCGATATCCCGGTCGGTTTCGGCCAGCGAAGCCTCGAAAAAGCGGTTTTCTTGGGTCGGCGGCACAGGCTGATTGGTCGGCGACATTCCGTTAGCTCCTAAGACATCACTTTAAGAAGCAATTGGCCCGCCAGGCTCGTTTTGCGCAGGAACTGGCGATAGCATACCGGGCAGAACGCGCCAAGCTTTGGGAGCGTATTTGCCCCCAGCCGCAACATCTAGCGATTAATAGCAAAATGTTCAGCCGCGAGACGCGGCATGGGGATGATAGGGCCGTCCCGACCAAAAATAATCCGCGCGGAATTGTACGACGCTATCTGAGGTGGCGGACGGGGTGACATAGAATCCAGTCGAGCAGCACCCAGCCGCGCCAGCCGCGCGGCCTTTCGATCACCGCCCGTATATCATTTGGTCACTTCCTGCCGCGATCAGCCCGCGATACCC